>CATWBR010000076.1 GCA_958349075.1 uncultured Clostridium sp. | reverse complement strand
GACAGATAGACAGATAAAAAGAGGAAAATATAAATAATATATCGAAAATTGTAGATTCCGACACTAAAAGAGAAACAGATGGCACGGAAATTGCTTTTAAGTAAAGCAGAAAAGGGAAAGGAGTTTACAGTATGACGTCAAAAGAAATGCTGAATCAGCTTTTGGAACAGCATTATCAAAACGCAATGGAAGCAAAACGGCAGGGGCGGCTTGTAGCCTGGGCAACCTCCATATCACCGCAGGAGCTGTTAGAGACGATGGATATTGCCGTGGTCTACCCGGAAAACCATGCGGCTGCCATCGGAGCCAGGAAATGTGCGCTGGATTTGCTTGAGCACTCTGAGGCCAACGGATATTCGGTGGATATTTGTTCCTATGCCCGGGTGAACCTGGGATACATGGAGGTGCTCAGCAGCCCGGCGGGTGATATTCCACTGCCGGACTTGATCTTCTGCTGCAACAATATATGTAATACCGTGTTGAAATGGTATGAGAATATTGCCAGGGAACTGAATATTCCGATGATTATTTTCGATCTTCCGTTCAACCATGAATACGAGGTGACGGAGCAAAACGTCCGTTATATTAAAGGCCAGCTCACAGATGCCATCCAAAAGCTGGAGCAGTTGACTAAAAAGAGTTTTGACTATGAAAAATTCCACGGGATTATGGAAATTTCATCGGAGACGGCGAGGTGGTGGAAAAAAGCTTCACTGATGGCCAGAGCAAAACCGTCTCCCTTAAATGGGTTTGATTTATTCAACTATATGGCGGTTATTGTCTGTATGCGGGGCCGCCGGGAAGGGCTGGAACTATTTAAACTGTGGGTAAAGGAACTGGAGGAGAAAAAAGCGGCCGGGCTGGGGCCGTGGAAGGATCAGGAAGAAAAGATCAGAATCTTATGGGACGGAATTGCATGCTGGCCGTATCTTTCGTCCACCTATAAGACACTCAAGAAATACGGCATCAACTTAGTGGCATCTACATACCCGGATTCCTGGACCATTCTTTACGAAGCCGGGGACTTAGACGGAATGGCCCGTGCCTACAGCTCGAATTATGTCAATCGGAATCTGGACTTTGGAGTGGACAATCTGTCGGAACTGGTGAAAGAGTTTTCAGTGGACGGCCTGATCTTCCATTCGAACAGAAGCTGTAAACTGATGGATTTCAGACAGTTTGAGGTGGAGCGGCGGGTAGTGGAACGCACCGGAGCGGCAGCGGTGATTTTTGACGGCGATCAAACGGATCCGAGGGCCTTTTCCCTGGCACAGTTTGAGACCAGGATTCAGTCTCTGGCGGAGACTATAGAAGAGAAGAGGAAAGGAGGTGTGCAGAATGGAGGAGCTAGAACTGTTGATTGATAAGCTGTGCCAGGCAGCCGATCATCCCGGGGAGGCCGTTCTGCGTGCCATGGAGCAAAGCGGGAGAAAGGCAGTAGGCTGTTTCCCGGTCTACACGCCGGATGAGCTTGTGGATGCCGCGGGATTCCTTCCGGTCGGGATGTGGGGAGGAGCGGCAGAGAGCCCGCGCGTGGGGCAGTATCTTCAGCCTTTTTGCTGTTCTGTAATGAAGGCAAACATGTCCCAGGCACTGAACGGAACGTATGACATGCTTTCGGCCGTATTGATACCAACATTTTGCGATACCCTCAAGTGCGTCTGCGAGAACTGGAAGGCGGCTGTACCCCACATTCCCGTATTTCCCATGGTCTACCCTCAGAATATAGAGAGTACCGTTTCTGCGGAGTATCTGGAAAACGAACTGATGAGAGTCAAGGAAAAGCTGGAACTTCTGGCGGGCCGGACGATAAAAGAACATGAGCTTTTAGAAAGCTGGAACCGGTTTGAGGGATGCCGGGCAAAGATGAGAGAGTTTACCGCATTGGCGGCGTCCCACCCCGACGTAATCGGTATCGGCGTCAGGCACAAGATTCTGAAAGCATACTATTTCATGGATAAAACGGATTACAGTGAGACTCTGGCCGGTATCAATGAGAAGCTCTGCCGGAGAGAAACGCCTCCGGCCGGGGATTTAATCCGGGTAGTGGCAACGGGGCTGATGCTGGAACCGGAGGCGGTTATAAACGCGCTGGAAAAAAACGGGATCTGCATCGCGGCGGATGACCTGTCCCAGGAATCCAGAAGTTTCCGAATTCCCGGAACCGGGGAGGGAACTGTTCTGCAGAAAATGGCCGGGCGGTTTCTGGCACAGAGGGGCGATCCGTTCCTGTGCGAACAGCAGAAGAGCAGGGGAAGCCGCCTGACTGAGCTGGTAAGACAGACGCGGGCCGACGGGGTTCTGATTGCCATGATGAAATTCTGCGAACCGGAGGAGTTTGATTATCCTGTCTATAAAAAGGAGTTGGAACGGGAGGGGATTCCCTTCCTGTACATCGAGCTGGAACAGTCGATGAGTTCCGCAGAGAGTATTGAGACAAGAATAGAGGGATTTGTGGAAGTATTAAGTGAGAAGCGGGGAAGGCAGGGAGGTGTGGAATGAAGATTGACAATGTAACTGTGATTGGATGCGGCACGATGGGGAACCAGATTGCCATGCAGGCCGCTCTGTGCGGATACCAGGTGAAAATCTATGATTTAAAACAGGAAATGCTTAAAAAAGCCGAAAAGTTTGCAGGAGACTGGTTCAACTCTAGAACCGCGAAAGGAAAAATGATGCAGGAGACCGCGGCAGAGGCGCAGAGCCGCCTGGTATTTACGGACTGCCTTGAAGAGGCGGGGACGGGTGCGGATTTGGTGATCGAGGCGGTTCCCGACATACTGGAGATTAAAAAACAGGTTCTGAGCGGGATAGACCGCTGCACGCCCGATCATACAATCTATGCAAGCAACAGTTCCTATATCGTGAGCTCCCTGTTTGCGGACGCGGTTAAGAGACCCGAAAAGGTGATAAACTTCCACTTTTTCAATCCGGCCCTGGTAATGCAGCTTGTTGAAATTGTAAAGGGGCCGCATGTCTCCAAGGAGACTGTGGACACAATGATGGAGTTTGCGGTCTCGATCAAGAAAACGCCGGTGCTGGTGAAAAAAGAGATTTACGGGTTTGTAGTAAACCGTATATTCAGCGCCGTCACAAAGGAGGCGTGCTATCTGCTCGATCAGGATATTGCATCGGCGGAGGATATCGATCTGGCGGTAAGAAAGGGGCTGAACCACCCGCTCGGTCCGCTGGAACTGTTGGACATGACGGGGATTGATTTGGAATACCACGTCCTGATGGAACGCTACCGGACGACCGGCAATCCGGCGGATAAACCGTCCGCGGCAATTGTGGAGCATTTTGCAAAGGGAGAGTACGGAAGAAAGACGGGAAAAGGTTTTTACCGGTACGGAGCAAAAGAGGAGGACAGTTGAGAATGGAGAGGTTTACCAGGCTGGAAATAAGAAATCACATCGCCTGGCTGTCAATCGAGCGGCCGGAGGCATATAATGCGCTGTCGAGGCAGGTGGTGGACGAGCTTGACACGGCGATCGACAATGCGGCCGCAAACAGGGATATCAAAGTTCTGGTGATAAAAAGCAGAAAAAACTTTGCTTCCGGAGCCGACATCAGGGAGATGGCGGATTTGAATCCCGGGGAAGCCGAAAATTTCTCTTTTGGCAGCACATTCGACAAGCTGGCACGAATGAAAATCCCGACGGTGGCGGCCATTGAAGGGTATGCCCTGGGAGGCGGCATGGAGCTGGCCCTGGCCTGTGACTTCCGGATTGCCTGTACGGATGCGAGGATGGGATTTCCGGAGATTACGTTGGGTATCATGCCGGGAGCCGGAGGCACATTCCGTTTGCCGGGGCTTATCGGGGAAGCAAAAGCAAAAGAACTGATTTATCTGGGAAGGCAGATTACTGCGAAAGAGGCTCTGGAAACCGGCCTTGTAAACTGGGTGGAAGCTCCGGACTGCTTCTGCGAAGCGGTGGAAAAACTGGCCGGATATCTAAGCGCCAAATCAGGGACCGCTTTGACGGCGGCCAAGCAGACGATAGAAGAAAACCTGCGGGAGCCGGATCCCGGAAAGGCGTCCGACAGGGAGCGGAGTAACTGGGCCGCCCTGTTTGGAGGTCCTGATCAGAAAGAAGGGATGACTGCCTTTCTGGAAAAGAGGACGCCGGAATTCCGGAATTAAAGGAAAAAGAGATGAGAGAGGGGGATGAAGGAATGAGAAATGTAGTAATTGTATCGGCGTGCAGAACACCGATCGGAGCGTTAGGGGGAGCTTTCAGGAGCCTGGGGGCGCTGGATTTGACGATCCCGGTGATGCAGGCCCTGCTTCAGAGGAGCGTCCTGGATGCGGAACTGCTTGACGATGTAATCTGGGGATGCAACTACCAGAAAACGTATAAAGAGAACAACCTGGCCAGGGTGGCTGCGGTCAAGGCAGGACTTCCGGTCACGGTGCCGGGAATTACGGTACATCGCAACTGCACCTCGTCGATGTCCTCGGTGCAGCTTGGTTTCTATCAGATTATGGCCGGTGAGGCCGACTTTATCATGGCCGGAGGCACCGAAGTGATGAGCAATGCCCCGCATATTGTTGAGGGCGCGCGCTGGGGAAAGAAACTGGGCAATTTTGAAATCCGTGATTCCATGTGGGATTCACTCACCAACCTGGGCGTCGGACCTGCCATGGGAATCACGGCGGAAAATCTGGCGGAGCGGTATCACATCACCCGTGAGGAGCAGGATGAACTGGCCCTGCTCAGCCAGCAGAGGGCCTGCCGGGCCATCGAGGAGGGGAGGTTTAAGGAGGAGATTATCCCCATCGGGGTAAAGGGGAAAAAGAAGACGGTTCTGGTGGAACAGGATGAATATCCGAAGAGAGACGCATCCCTGGAGGGCTTGTCTTCACTCCGGGCCTCCTTCAAGGAGGGAGGAACCGTGACCGCGGGTAATGCGTCGGGAATGAACGACGCCTCCTCCGGCGTTATCCTGGCATCGGAAGAGAAAGCAAGAGAGCTGGGACTTCCGGTTCTGGCCCGCGTCCTCTCCACGGCTACGGTCGGGGTGGAGCCTGACATCATGGGAATCGGGCCTGTGGAAGCTGTGAAAAAAGCGCTTGGGAAAGCGGGGCTTAAGCTTCAGGACATGGAGCGGGTGGAGATTAATGAGGCGTTTGCGGCCCAGTATCTGGCATGCGAGAAGGAGCTGGGGCTGAGCCGTGACATCACCAACGTAAACGGCAGCGGAATTTCGCTCGGACATCCGGTAGGGGCCACGGGCACACGGATTATCGCATCGCTTGTCTATGAACTTCTGCGGGAAAAGAAACGCTATGGCCTGGCGTCGGCCTGCGCCGGGGGCGGCATGGGAACCGCGGTGGTTCTCGAAGCGTTTAATAATGAAGAGCAGGAGGAGTTTTCAAATGTACAAGATGAGCGAGCTTAACGTCCGCTATCGGGAAAAGCTTGTGACGGCGGAGGAGGCGGTAAAAACCGTCAAGCCGGGAGACCGTGTCCACTACGGGCTGTTTGGCGGAATCGTGCGGGAACTTGACCAGGCGCTGGCCCTGAGGACGGAGGAGCTTACGGACGTCACGGTCTATGCAACGATATGGGGAAACGGATACATACCTGCCATTGTACAGGCGGATCCCGGGGCGGAGCATTTTCATTACTGTAATACTCATTTCAGCGCATTGGACAGGAAGATGAACAAGGAGGGGGTATGCTGGTTTGTACCGGTTCAGTTCCGTGAAAACCCGAAGCTGTTTGCCGAAAATGTGGACGGCGGAATTGATGTAGCCATGTTTCAGACTGCACCGATGGATGAATGCGGCAATTTTAATTTCGGGCCCCAGATCGCGGAATACTGGGGAATTTTAAAAAAAGCAAAAACAGTGATTGTGGAAGTAAACAAAGACATGCCGGTTAACCACGGAATGCAGAATGTGATTAATCTGAGCCAGATCGACTATGTGGTGGAGGGCAGGGGTTATCCCTTAAATTATCTGGAAGCGAAACCTGCGACGGATGTGGAGCTGAAAATTGCGGAACACATCGTACCTTACATAAAAAGCGGAAGCACCCTTCAGCTCGGGATTGGAGGGATCCCCAATACCATCGGGGCCATGCTGGCCGATTCGGACGTGAATGATCTGAGCGTCCACACGGAGATGTTTGTAGAGGCTTACCTGAAACTTTATCAGGCCGGGAAAATCACCGGCAGTAAAAAGATTGATAAAGGGAAAATGGTCTACACCTTTGCCAGCGGCAGCAGGGAACTGTTTGACTTTATCGACAACAATCCAATCACATGCGTGGCGCCGGTAGACTATGTCAACGACATAGGGGTAATTGGGAGCATTGATCAGATGGTATCCATCAACAGCTGCCTGCAGGTGGATCTCTTCGGCCAGGTCAACTCCGAGTCATCCGGCTGGCAGCATATCGGCGGCACGGGGGGACAGCTTGACTATGTGCTGGGGGCCTTCCATTCCAATGGCGGTCAGAGCTTCTTATGTACGCCGTCGGTCAGGGTTTCAAAGGATGGAAAGAAAGAATCCCTGATCCGGGCAAGACTTCCGGAGGGCAGCATTGTATCGGTGCCGCGAAGCGCGGTCCATTACGTGGTGACCGAGTACGGGGCGGTCAATTTAAAGGGAAAGACCACCTATGAGAGGGCGGAGCTTTTAATATCCATCGCGCATCCTGATTTCAGGGAGGAGCTGGCGAAGGAGGCGGAACGTATGGGGATCAGCAGGGCAAGCAGCAGGGTTTTGGCATAAGGAAAAGTATTTCGTAGCGTTATTCATCAGCAAATCTATTACAGGGGGTAGAAGATATGACAGTTTACACAGTTTTAACAGATTTCGCATTGGCATCCTTTTTAATCTTGATTGGACAGCTTATCCGGGCCAAAGTGCCGTTAATTCAGAAGTATTTTATTCCATCCAGCCTGATGGCAGGTTTCCTGGGGCTGTTCGCAGGTCAGGAAATGTTGAATATTCTGCCGTTTTCCGATTCAATGGGCTCATATACCAGCGTTCTGATGATCGTGATCTTTGCTGCTATCGGCATTAACGGATTTTCGATCAACAAGGGAGTTTTAAAGAGAGAAGCAGAACGGGTGGTGGGATACGGCCTGTACAAAGGGGCGCAGAGCGCACTCCAATGGTGGCTGCCCGCTCTGGTGGGCGTGCTGGTAATTTCCAAAATCTGGCCGGATATTAACTACGGTTTCGGACTGCTTCTGGCGGCAGGCTTTTTAGGCGGACACGGCACAGCAGCCGCAGTGGGGACGACAATGGCCGAGCTGGGCTTTGCCGATGCCCCGGATCTTGCGATGACCTCGGCGACGGTCGGTATTCTGGCAGGCGTGTTTGGCGGACTGATTTTTATCAAGTGGGCGACGGCGAAGGGCTACACCCAGTACATAAAAAGCTTTGCCTATCTGAGCGGTGATTTAAAAACAGGCATGGTCAGCAGGGAGAACCAGGAAGTGATGGGAAGAGATACGGTTTCCTCAATTGCACTGGATCCGCTGTGCTGGCACTTAAGCCTTCTGATGGTTCCCACGGGACTCGGTTACCTGTGCAGCAAGCTGGTAAAAAGCTATTTTGCCGTCAATATTCCGAATTACGCCTGTGCATTTATATTGGCCCTGATCTTCTTCTGTGTGGCAGGAGGGCGGACAGACAGCGGAATCTATAAATATATTGACAAACGTGTTAATACGCGTATCAGCGGAACATGCACCGACTATCTGGTATTTTTCGGCGTAGCCGGAATCAAGATACCGATTATTGTGAAATATGCGGGCCCGCTTCTGGTGCTGATGCTGTTGGGTATTTGTATTGTCTGGTTCGTTCTCCGTATCTTAGGTCCGGCTATGAACAGGGACAGTTGGTTTGAACGCTCTATTTTTGTATACGGATATGCAACCGGCGTATTTGCAATCGGCTTTTTGCTGCTCCGCATTGTGGATCCGGAGAATGAGTCAAAGACGCTCAATGATACTGCGTTTACCACACCGTTTCTGACCCCGGTGGAAACCTTTGTATGGGCGGCCGGCCCCGCAATGCTGATGGGCGGCCAGCACTGGCTGTTTATCGGAATATTTGCAGCCATGTTCTTTGGCCTTATTATTGCCGCGATGGTGATGAAGTGGTGGTATATTAAAATTCCATTATCGGAGAGAAAGGCAATTGTGAATTACAACGGGGAAGAGCACAAACAGGAAAGTTCAGAGGCATAAAAGATTATGCTGCCGGATGCAGGAGGAAATTTTCATCCGTATCCGGCGGCATCTGCTATAGAAACATAAAGGAACAGTGTTAAGGTACAGGAGGAACAGCTATGAGAATAGAAACGCATCCGATCATTGGAAAAATAGAGAAAAGCCGGATGGTGGAATTTGAGTTTGACGGCAAAAAGATAAACGGTTATGAGGGCGAGCCTGTTGCTATGGCGCTTAAGGCCGCCGGAATTCAAATTCACAGATATACGTCAAAAAAGCATAAACCGCGCGGAATCTTCTGTGCCATCGGAAGGTGTACGGACTGTGTCATGATCGTGGACGGAAAACCGAATACCCGTACGTGTGTGACTCCACTGGAAGAGGGAATGAAAGTACAGACACAGTACGGCGTCTCAGCGAAACCGGAGGACTAAAAATTATGAAGAGATATGAATTAATTGTAATCGGAGCCGGTCCTGCCGGTCTCTCCGCCGCGATCGAGGCGGCCAAACAGAATATGCAGGTGGTCGTATTTGATGAGAATGCCCGGCCGGGAGGCCAGCTTTTTAAACAGATCCATAAGTTTTTCGGTTCAAAAGAGCACAAGGCAAAAACGAGAGGCTTTGTCATCGGGGAGGAACTGCTTGCACAGGCGGAAGAATCGGGGGTTGAAGTGGTTTTAAACGCCACCGTAATTGGCCTTTACAGGGAAAAAGAAGTCTGCGTCATGCGTGACGGGCAGATTGTTCATTATAAAGGAGATAACATTATCGTGGCGGCCGGAGCGGCGGAGAACATGGTTACATTTCGCGGGTGGACGCTGCCGGGAGTCATCGGAGCAGGGGCGGCTCAGACAATGATGAATCTTCACGGCGTCAAACCCGGGGAACGGATTCTGATGGTTGGCTCCGGCAATGTGGGGCTGGTCGTCAGCTTTCAGCTTCTTCAGGCCGGATGCAGGGTAGTGGGTGTTATAGATGCGGCAAAGAGAATCGGCGGATACGGTGTCCATGCGGCAAAACTGGCCAGAACGGGCGTGCCTTTTTATCTTTCCCACACGATTGTGGAGGCAGAGGGTGATGACCGGGTGACGGGAGCCGTGATAGCGGAAGTGGATGATAAGTGGCAGACGGTGCCGGGAACGGAGAAACATCTGGAAGTGGATACAATCTGCATTGCCGTGGGCCTGTCTCCCATGTCCCAGCTCGTCCGCATGGTGGGCTGCGAGACGGTGGATAATCCCGGCAGCGGAGGAATTGTCCCGGTATGCAGCGAGTATGGTGAGACCTCGATTCCGGGAATTTTTGCGGCCGGTGATGTGGCGGGAATCGAGGAGGCCAGTTCCGCGATGATACAGGGGAGGATCGCGGGACTCGCAGCGGCCGAGAGAAGCGGTTACCTGGACAAGGCCAGCATGAGCGGGAAGTTTGAGGAGGCCGGCCGCTCCCTTTACCAGCTGCGCCAGGGAATGTTCAGCCATGCCAATAAAGGGCGGACGGATCTTACGGAGACGGATGAGGGGTATCCTCTCTCCTCCTGTCTGCTGACAAAGGGATACGTGGATGATTCTGAAATAACGCAATTTCCCGGCGCAGCATATAAAACCTCCGGGATTCATCCGGTTATCGAGTGTACACAGAATATCCCCTGCAACCCCTGCCAGGATGCCTGCCGTATTGGGTGCATCAAGGTGGGAGAGACAATTACATCACTCCCGGAGGTGAGGAGAGAGGTCAAATGCGTGGGATGCGGGATGTGCGTCGCCAACTGTTCCGGCCAGGCAATTTTTCTGGTCGATGAAGATTATGACGACATTCATGCCAGCATCACAATTCCCTATGAATTTTTGCCGCTTCCGGAGAAGGGCGCGGTGGGTACGGCGCTTGGCAGGAGCGGAGATAAGCTGTGCCGGGCCACGGTGGCGGAGGTCAGGGCCGTGAAGGCAATGGATCACACGAATCTGGTGACGATGCTGGTTCCAAAGGAATTTGCAGGTACGGCGCGTTTTATCGAATTTGAGGAGGTATAGCAGGATGGAGACTATCATGGACCGTTCAATCGATTTAGGGGAATTGATTCCGCAGCTGGATGACGATGTCATTGTCTGCCGGTGTGAGGAAGTGACAAAAGGAGAAATCCGGCAGGCTGTTCACGACGGTATGCGCACATTGAATGAGATCAGACGGTATCTGCGGACAGGAATGGGACTCTGCCAGGGACAGACCTGCGGAAAACTGGTTCAGTCCATTGTGGCGCGCGAACTCGGGGTAAAACCGGGAGAGCTTGAAATGAATACGGCGAGAAGTCCGGTGCGGCCGACGGAAATGGGCGTATACGGAAACGAGGTAATTGAACAGGAGGCAGAGTATGAAGCATAATGCACAAGTGGTAATAGTCGGAAGCGGCCTGGTGGGCTGCTCGGCAGCCTATTATCTCTGTAAACAGGGCATCAAACCCATTGTTCTTGAGAAGAAAGAGATCGGACACGGAGGATCCAGCCGTAATGCCGGAGGAGTGCGCCAGTCGGCCAGAGATCCCAGGGAACTTCCGATGGCAATGTATGCGGTACAGCATATCTGGCCCGGCCTCTCCGAGGAGCTGGGACTCGATATTGAATATAAGCAGAAGGGAAACCTGCGGCTTGCCAAGACGAAGGAACACATGGCAATACTGGAGAAAACGGCAGTGAAATGCCGGGAGCTTGGACTTGATATGACCATGTTGTCGGGGGAAGAGACAAGAAAAATCAATCCTTTCATGTCCGATGAGGTGATTGGTTCAAGCTGGTGCCCGACGGATGGGCATGCCAACCCTCTTTTGACCACATTGGGATATTATAAGAAGGCCCGGGCGATGGGAGCCAGGTTTATTACGGGGGAAGAAGTTGTATCCCTTAAAAAGGAAAAAGGAAAAATTACCGGCGTGGTTACAAAATGCAATGAGTATGGGGCGGAGCAGGTAATCGTTGCAGGCGGGTTTGAGAGCAGGGAGATTCTGAATACGGTCGGGATTGATATCCCGATGCGTAAAAAGCTTCTGGAGAGCCTTGTGACGGAAGAGATGCCTTACATGTTTGATGAGATGCTGGGCGTGGCTACTTCGGACTTTTACGGCCATCAGACAAAGCACGGTTCCTTTGTCTTTGGCGGCAGCGCAGGTTTCGGCAATTACTTTGATTTTCAGAAGGAGACAATGGCTACCAGCATGACTCCGCCCGTAATCTGCCGCGGCGTGCTGCGTTATTTCCCCATGCTGAAGGAACTGAAAGTAGTGCGTGTCTGGGCCGGCTGGAAGGATGAGAGCTCCGACGGCATTCCGGTGATCGGTCCGATTGAGGAAGTGCCGGGACTTTATACGGCCTGCGGCTTTTCGGGACATGGATTCGGTATTGCCCCGGCAGCGGGAATGGAACTTGCGGACCTGATTGTCAGCGGAAAAAGCGCTCTGGATCTGAGCGAACTGAGATATAACCGTTTTCTGCCGAAAAAATAGAACGGAGGGGACACAATGAAAGAATTTACGTTTAACATGCCTGCCAAAATCTTTTTTGGGGAGGGAATCAGCGGGGACCTGTCCGAATTGGCACACCGCTACGGAGCAGCCAGGGTTATGCTGGTGACGGATCGGGTAATCGGAAAGACAAGGGGATTTGCCGCAATTGAAGCAGGTCTTAAAGAAAAGGGAATACAGACCGTGGTTTACGATGAAACGGAGCCGGAACCACCGGTGGATGCGGTGGACAGGGCAGCGGCTGTTATGAGGCAGAGCGGCTGCCAGATGGCCGTCGCTGTGGGCGGAGGAAGCGCCATAGACAGCGCCAAGGCAATGTGCATGCTGTGCACGAATGAAGGTTCCGTAAGGGAGTATCTGTTCGGGGGAAGCCGCACGGTGGAAAACCGCCCCCTTCCGCTGGTCTGCGTTCCCACAACGGCTGGAAGCGGGAGCGAGGTGACGGCATCCAGCGTGATTTCTGATCCGGAGCGAGGAATTAAGCTGTCAATTACCCATGAATGGCTGATTCCGCTGGCAGCAGTGATCGATCCTGTGATGCACAAGGATATGCCGCCGGTTATTACGGCGTCTACGGGTATGGACGCTTTGACACATGCAATAGAGGCATTTGTCTCTAAAAATGCCGAACCCCTGTCGGATGCGCTGGCTCTTGCCGCCATCCGCCTTATAGCTGAAAATATCAGAACGGCAACATACCGGCCGGACTGCATGGAGGCCCGATCAGGCATGGCCCTTGCGAGCGTAATGGCCGCCGCAGCATTTGTAAATGCCGGACTGGGGGCGGTGCACGGGATTTCCCAGGCCATGGGCGGAGTAGCACACGTCTCCCACGGGATCGGCAATGCCCTGCTCCTTCCATTTGTCTGCGAGGCAAACCTGCCGGGCAATATGGAGCGGTATGCACAGATTGCCGCTCTCCTGGGAGAACGGACCGAAGGATTGGCGGTTCATCAGGCGGCCGGCCGATGCGTGGAGGCCATCCGGCGTATGCTCACAGAACTGAGACTGCCCGCGACCCTGCGCGAAGTAAAGGTAACGAGGGAGATGTTTCCGGAAATTGTGAAGGGAGGCATGGAATACAGGCTGATGCCGCTGAATCCGGTTTCCTTAACGGAAGAAGATATTTATGCTATATTGGAGAAAGCTTATTAAGGATTTAGGGGAGCAGATGAGGACGCCGCCGGCAGGCCAGGGGCCGGGGTGGTGAGAGGTGTGTATGAGTCTTCAGTCCCGGGTTGTAGGTTGTGGTGAGGGGGAATCCGGAGAAAAAAATTCCTGCGGGGACTCGCT
>CATWBR010000075.1 GCA_958349075.1 uncultured Clostridium sp. | reverse complement strand
ATATTAAGTACGGCTCATACTCCCCGTTACTTTCCAGGACTTCCAAACACCCGCCTGCAGAGCCTGACGTATTCCTGATACTCGGGGAATTCTCTGAGTTCCTCTAAGAGCTCCACCATAGAATTATAATACCAGGCATGCTTCTCTTTCTCTTTTACATTAAAGCGCTCCCAGATCTTCTCTCCCACCAGGATATAATCCCGGGCGGTGCTCCGGATATTGCTCAGCTTGTCCGCCAGGGTGAGGATTTTAATCTCATGCCCGGCATAGCGCAGATGTTCTATGGTCCGGCTCTTACGCTCCAGCCATGTCTTGGATTTATCCTCGCTCTCCTCTGCCACCAGATCCGCCACATGGCGGCCGAAATGTTCTTTCAGCTCCCCGTAACTGACTCCGGCATCCTCGATCGTATCGTGAAGGAGGGCGGCGGCTATCACTTCTTCATCATCGGACATCATTGATGCTATCACGGCCGTCTCCAGAGGATGGGTTATATAAGGTATATTGGACCCTTTTCTGAACGCTCCTCTGTGTGCTTTTTCCGCAAATTCAGCAGCTTCCCTTATCATTGGATCCCCCTATTCTGATTGGCCGGCCGCCGTCTGGCTTCCGTCCCGGACAATGTGTACGTCCATCTGGTTAAATGGAATTGCAATTCCGGCTTCGTCAAACGCCAGTTTGATTTTCTCTGTAATATCCCATCTGGTCTTCCAGTAGTCCTCTGCCGCGACCCAGCCTCTTGCGCCAATCATCACCGAGCTGTCACCCAGGCTGTCTACAAAAATTGTGATGTCAGCATCCTTCATAATTGCAGGGTGTTCCGTGTAAAGTTTTTCAAGTATCTGCTTTGCTTTCCTCAAATCGGACTGATATCCGATTCCCACGGTAAGATCAAGCCTTCTCTTCTCCATTGCCGTCACATTCGTGACAGTGGAATTGGCCAGCGTTCCGTTGGGAACCGTGATTGCCTTGTTGTCAACGGTAGCCAGTGTCGTATATACAAGTCCAATCATGGAAACCGTGCCTTCTCCCTGGGGGCAGATGATATAATCACCAACCTTAAACGGTTTCATCATCAGAATCAGCACGCCTCCGGCAAAATTGGCAAGGCTCTGCTGAAGGGATAAACTCAGCGCCAGGCTGGCCGTACCCAGAACTGCGAGGATGGAGGTCGTATTGACTCCAAGCTGTCCCAGTATAATAAACACTAAAAGTGCATACAGGATGAATTCCGTAAGGGAACGGAGGAATTTGGAAACACCAATCTCCACTCCGGTCCTCTCAAAAGATGCATTCATCATCTTCTGGACTATCCTTATCAGTTTTCTTCCTATCAGGAATATGAGCAGTGCAATAAACAGTTTCCAGCCAAGGGACATCAAATCAGGTCCCAGGTCGGTCAGCATCTGCTTTATCATTCCCGGCTTCAACTGCTGGAAATCCGCAATGTCTCTGTTGATTGACTCCACAGCATCTGTTGCTGCTGTTGCCGCCGTTCCCGCTGTCGCCATCATAAATATATGTCCTGTCATTCAGAATCTACCGCCTTACTTCTTTGATCTTTTTTTCAGCGGTATAACATCCGCCGGTTTTCTGTCCGGTACCGGAGCATTTCCGGGCTTTGCCCCGCTCTTTTTCTCCGCCTTTGCCGCAGTTATTACGGTTTCTGCTCCCTTTACAGTTCCTGCAGTTTTTCCCGCCTTTACGGTTTTTGCAGGCTCCACATTTTTCACAGCCTTTACGGAGGCATTCCTTCCCGTATTCTTCACCGCCGCCTTTTTCTGCGTCTTTTGAACCGGCCTCGCGGCTTTCTCCGGAGTGCAGCTAAATACACAGACGCTCAGCGGAGGCACCTGGATCGTGATGGAGTAATCCCTTCCGTCACTTTCCTCTTCCCTGGAAGTCTTCATCCTCGGGTTGCCCTTGCCGCTTCCGCCGAACTTCTTCGACTCACTGTTGAAAATCTCTTTGTATTTTCCTTCAAACGGAACTCCCGTGACATACTTCTCATGGAGAACCGGAGCGAAATTACAGACAAAAAGGAGGGTCTCCTCTTTCTTATCCGTTTTTCTGATAAATGATACAATATTATTGGCCGAATCCATGCAGTTGACCCACTCAAATCCTTCCGGATGGTAATCATTGCGGTAGAAGGCCGGATGTGTCCGGTACAGGTGGTTCAGCTCTTTCACATATTCCTTCATCTCACTATGGAGCGGGTATTCAAGCAGGTTCCATTCCAGCTCCGCATTCTCATTCCACTCGTGAAGCTGGCCGAACTCCTGGCCCATGAACAGGAGCTTCTTGCCGGGATGCCCCATCATGAATCCGTAGGCCGCCCGCAGGTTGGCAAACTTCTCTTCCATCGTCTCGCCGGGCATCTTACCCGCCATGGAACCCTTGCCGTGAACCACCTCATCATGTGAGAATACGAGAATGAAGTCTTCACTGTATGCATACAGCATACTGAATGTCAATTCACTGTAGTGATGGCATCTGAAGAGCGGATCATATTTCATGTATTCCAGGAAATCGTTCATCCATCCCATATTCCACTTATAGTCAAATCCCAGGCCGTCCTCCTTGACTGCCCCGGTGATCTTCGGCCAGGCCGTAGATTCCTCAGCGATCAGGACCGCTCCGTCTTTTCTCCCCCTGAATACGGAATTCAGGTGTTTTAAGAATTCCACTGCCTCCAGGTTCTCGTGGCCGCCGTAGATATTGGCAACCCATTCTCCCGGATTCTTGCCGTAATCCAGATACAGCATGGACGCCACCGCGTCAAACCTGATTCCGTCCGCATGATAACGGTCGGCCCAGAACATCGCGTTGGCGATCAGGAAGTTGGAAACTCCCGGTCTTCCATAATTATAAATTAAAGTTCCCCAATGAGGGTGTGAACCCTTTCTCGGGTCTTTGTGTTCATAAACACATGTGCCGTCAAACTGGGCCATGCCCCAGGCATCCCTTGGGAAGTGGGCCGGTACCCAGTCCAGGATCACTCCGATCCCCTGACCGTGCATATAGTCCATAAAATACATAAAATCATCGGGCGTGCCGAATCGGCTCGTAGGCGCATAATAGCCGGTCACCTGATATCCCCATGATGCGTCCAGCGGGTGTTCCATCACCGGCATCAGCTCCACATGGGTATATCCCATCTCTTTCACATATTCGGCCAGATTCTTTGCTATCTCCCGGTAATTGTAGAACTCGGAGCCGGCAATCTCGCTGCCCGTATCGTCCACTGCGATCGGCTTGCGCATCCAGGAGCCCAGATGAACCTCATAGACCGACATCGGGTTAGTCTTGGTATCCGTCTTGGCACGCCTGTCCATCCACTCCCTGTCGTTCCATTCATACTGGTTTAAATCCCAGACCACAGACGCCGTGTTCGGCCTGAGTTCGGCATAGTTGGCATACGGATCCGCCTTAAGGGCCGGATCGCCGTTCCTGAACTTCACTTCGTATTTGTATACAGCGCCCTTCTTTACTCCGGGAATGAACAGCTCAAATATGCCGGATTCCCCCAGCTTTCTCATCTGGTGTCTCCGTCCGTCCCAGAAGTTGAAATCGCCCACTACACTGACGCGCATTGCGCAGGGAGCCCACACGGAAAAATAAACGCCGGACGTTCCCTTAACCGTCATCGGATGGGCGCCCATCTTATTATAAATACCATAGTGGATTCCGGCCTCGAACTTCTTTAAATCCGAATCGGTAAACTGAGGCGCAAATGAATATGGATCATGAATCTCACTCAGGGTTCCGTTATCGTAAAACACCAGCAGCGTATATTCAGCCAGAGTTTTTCTCGGTATCAGCGCCGCAAAGAAACCCGCGTCATCCGCCAGTTCCATCTGATATTTCTTCCCCGTGGAAGTTATCTTAACTGTGATATCCCTGGCAGTCGGAATAAATGCCTGTACCAGCATGCCTTCCTCTGTCATGTGGGCGCCCAGCATATTATGCGGATTGGAAGCTTCTGAATATACCAGTTCCTCGATTCCGGCCCAGTCCATCAAGTCGTATAATGTTTTATCCATAAATACGCCTCCTTTTTCCTACCTGTTTTATCTTCATTCTATCATCATGAATTAAATAATACAATCACTTTACCCTAATTTTAGATTTGTCGGCTCAGCTTGTCCCGGCGGCCGGCGCGGTCTGCTCCGCCTCCCCCGACAGGAACCAGGCCAGCATGAGATCCACCGCCCTGCCGTAGCTCCTCACACCGTCCGCCTGGCTGTTTGCCTTTAAATACGTGTTGTTCAGCGTCTCCGCCGCCTTGGAAACCTTTGAATCAAACCGCTCCCAGAACACCGTATTTTCACGCAGATCTTCCTGCACTTCCGGTCTCAGTCTGTTCCAATATCCGGCATATGACCCATGATTTACCTCCGCCAGGGCATTGCCCGCATAAATCCATCCCATCAAACAGCCGCTGTAGCGGTATTCACTGTCATCCGCACCGATACAGGCCAGAAAACCGATAAAATTCGCTTCGTCCTCCCTCATAAATCCTCTCAGGTGGGAGAGCTCATGGCACACTGTGTGAGGAATATTGTACGGGGTCATTTCCGCATTATAGTTGGCTTCCACGGTGAATGGGGAATAAATACCGCTGAGCTGCTGTACCGACAGAATCCTGGAAATCAGGAGCGGTTTGGGAACCGGATAATAACCGGAGAGCTGGGGATACTGTTCTCCGAGCTTATTCATAGCCCTGACAGCCTCGCGCTGAATTTCGTCTTTCGTCTGCGTGCCCGTCTCCGTATAAGCTGCGTTTACCTCGCCGGTGAGCCATTCTAAAAGCTCTTCCAGTTCCTCCTCGGAATACCGCCCTGCCCTGTATTCCAGGTAGCCTGAAAACGGGCGGCGGTAATAATTAACCCCGCAGTTGAGCGTAAAGATGAAAAACAAAACCGAAATCAAAAAGAATGTACCCGCGGCCATCTTTTTCCAGTCCTTCAGATGGCGGACACCGTAAACTGCACAGAACAGAAACAGAGTATAGATAAGAAGTTCCACTGCAGAAAAAGGAAACAAACCAAAAAAGCGGGCAAATGCCCCCGAGATCGGCGGGTAAACATATTCCGCATACCATGGTCCGAACCAGGCCGTTCTGCGCGCCAGCACCTGCAGGGCAGCCGAGACGGCCAGCAGGATAATACCCACCGCAGACAGTGTAAATTCTCTGTTTTTCCTCATACTTACCCTCATATTTCTTCCCTTCATCCCGAAAAACGGAAAAAAACCTTACCATTTGTGAAATTTCTTCAAAAAAACTTGATAAATCAAAAAAACTCATATACACTATTATATTGCAAACTAAACTCATTCGTCAAACAGGAGATACTATGAAAAATATAGAAAAAAACACGCAGGAGGCCGACCTCGACAGCGAATCGGGTCCTGTCGGCGGCGGCGCTTCGGAAACCGTGACCGAAACTGACGGAAACGCCGGCCCGGACAGCAAAACCGACGCAGAGAACCGGCCGGCCGCGGAAGGTGATTCCGGCCTGGCAGAGCCTGCACCGGGTGCACTGGCAGAGGAGCTGGAAAAAGAGCTGGCCAGGAACACGGTCAAAAGCGAAAATCCGGAGCAGGACGGGCAAAGCAATTCTCCCGCATCCGCAAAAGGAAAGAAAGAAAAAGAACCCATTAACTGGAAAGCCGAGATTATAAGCTGGATTCAGGTGCTCGTGACAGCCGCCCTCATCGCCTTTGTCATTGACCGTTACATCATAGCCAACAGCCAGGTTCCGACAGGTTCCATGGAAACCACCATCATGCCGGGTGACCGCGTGATCGGTTCCCGTTTAAGCTACACCTTCGGGGAAGCCGAGAGAGGCGACATCGCAATCTTTGTCTACCCGGACGACGCAGACAAAGGCATTACCACCTACTACGTAAAGCGGGTGATTGGAATGCCGGGTGATACCATCGATATTATTGACGGAAAGATTTATATCAACGGCTCCGATACCCCTCTGGATGAACCCTATCTCCACGAAGAGATGGAGGAGGAACCGCCGCAGCACTATGAAGTCCCGGAAAATTCCTATTTTATGATGGGAGACAACCGGAATTACTCCAATGACTCCAGGCGCTGGAAAAATAAATTCGTAGCCGAGGATCAACTGGTAGCAAAGGTTCTGTTCCAGTATTTTCCAAAGATACGGAAACTTGAATAGAGTTGCTGTTCACACCGCATTGCGCTGTGAACAAATAACACGTGAAAACACCTCGCGGAATACATCCCGGGTGAACAGTAACTTGAATAGGAGCATCAGGATATTATAATATAAAAAATAATCTTTAGTCCTATATTACGAGGGAGGAACTTATGAAAAAAGTTGTAAAATTCGGCGGCAGTTCTCTTGCCAGTGCAAAACAGTTCAAAAAAGTAGGCGATATCATCCGTTCCGATAAGGCGAGGCGCTACGTCGTTCCGTCCGCACCGGGCAAGCGCAGTAAAACAGACGAAAAAGTAACAGATATGCTCTATGCCTGTTACGATGCAGCATCCACCGGCGGCAGCTACGGAAAGATTTTTTCTAAAATCAAAGACCGCTATGAGCAGATTATCGAAGGCCTTGAACTCAACCTGAATCTGGATTTTGAATTCAAAAAGATCGAAGAGGACTTCATCGCCAAAAAAGGACGCGACTATGCCGCCTCCCGTGGCGAATACTTAAACGGCATTGTCATGGCCAGCTATCTGGGCTTTGAGTTCGTCGATGCCGCCGAAGTTATTTTCTTTGATGAAAACGGCAGCTTTATGTCCGATAAAACCGATATGGAATTATCACAGCGCCTCGACCATATTGAGCGCGCCGTCATCCCCGGATTCTACGGCTCCAAACCGGACGGCAGCATCAAGACGTTCTCCAGAGGCGGTTCCGATGTAACCGGTTCCATCGTCGCGAAAGCGATTCATGCCGATATCTATGAGAACTGGACCGATGTTTCCGGCTTCCTTGTCACAGATCCCCGCCTCGTGGATAATCCTGAGCCAATCGAGACCATTACATACCGCGAACTCCGCGAGCTCGCCTACATGGGAGCCAGCGTTCTCCATGAAGACGCCATCTTCCCGGTCCGCAAGGAAGGCATTCCGATTAATATCAGAAATACCAATAAACCGGACGATACGGGAACACTGATTGTTGAAAGCACCTGCCGCAAGCCGAAATATGTTATCACGGGTATTGCAGGCAAAAAAGGGTTCTGCTCCATCAATATTGAAAAAGCCATGATGAACTCCGAGATCGGATTCGGAAGAAAGGTTCTGGATGTATTTGAAAAATACGGCATTTCCTTTGAGCACATGCCTTCCGGAATCGACACAATGACCATCTTCGTTCATCAGGATGAATTTGTGGAGTTTGAACAGTCTGTTATCGCAGGCATCCACCGCGCGGTACAGCCCGACTCCGTGGATCTTGAGTCCGACCTGGCGCTGATTGCCGTAGTGGGCCGCGGAATGAAATCCGCCCGCGGTACAGCCGGAAGAATCTTCTCCGCCCTCGCCCATGCCCGCGTCAATGTAAAAATGATCGACCAGGGTTCCAGTGAGCTTAACATCATAATCGGTGTAAAGAACGACGACTTTGAGCCTGCCATCAAGGCAATTTACGATATCTTTATTACGGCTGAGATGTAAGACGTAAAATCCATAAAAGAGACCCTGTCATCATCTGTAATTGATGACAAGGTCTCTTTCACTTTGCTTATCTATGCCGGTGCATACTCGTTATCCGGCTCCTCTGCGTTAAAATCCTCTATTATAATTTCGGCCTCCGTACTTTCAGGCATCCTGGCGCGTTCCCACTGAAGCTTCACTTTAAAAAGATCCGCCTCATTGCCGACTTTCATCGTGCCTTTCTGAAGTTCCATAAAACTCTTTGCAATGGCAAGACCCAGGCCGGAACCCTCCGTGTTCCTGGACTCGTCGCCCCTCACAAACCGTTCCGTAATATCTTTACCCACAAGTGATATCTCGGTAGCCGAAATATTCTTCATGGATACGGTGACCAGTTCCCCGTCGTCCGTTATCTCCACGTAGGCTCTCGTGCCCGGCATTGCGTACTTCACAATGTTCACCAGCAGATTCTCAAATATCCTGTATGTCTTCTCGCTGTCCAGCACCAGTACAACCTTTTCCTCCGGCAGATTCCAGCGGAACTCTATCTCCGATCGGCTGATTTTATCTTCCAACTCCAGCCTTACCTGCTTCATCAGACTTACAATATCCACATCTACCAGATGTAACGTCACGTTGTTGCTGTTGGCCTTGCTGATTTCAAACAGGTCTTCAATCAGGCTCTTCAGTCTCATGGATTTCTGATCCAGAATCCTGATATAGCTCCGGCGCTCTTCCTCCGTGATTCCCTCTTTCTGCAACAGGTTGACATAAGTAATAATCGCCGTCAGCGGTGTTTTCAGATCATGGGAGACATTGGTAATCAGTTCCGTCTTCATGCTCTGGCTCTTTACCTCCTCATCCACGGCCTTTTTAAATCCGTCTTTGATTTTGGTAATCTCCTCCTTTAACGGCTCAAATATGCCCAGATCCTCATTTATCTCGATATCCAGATTACCCTCGGCGATCTTTCCCGTTGCCTTAAGAAGAATCTCATATTTCTCCTGCATCCCGTCATAAATTCTTCGGAGCAGGAAAAACAGGACAACCGAGTAAATAAGAAGCCCGAATATGCCGAAAAACCAGAAACAACTGATAACGGTAAGAAGGACAAAATTCACTCCAACTATTTTTAAAAGAAGCTTTGTCTGCTTATCCCTGAAATCCACAGAACCGACAAGGCCGCAGGTTTTCTCCACCGCATTCTTGCCTCCCATGAACAGCCAGCCCACGAGCGTACGCTCTTTCAGCCAGCGTTTCAGCCCCAGCGTAAAGATTGAGTCCAGGCTTACCACAAACCAGTATATAAACGACAGCCCAATCAGCCACATCACCGCATTGAGGCCCATCACCAGACCGGACGCCTGCTCAGAGGTGAAATTGAATTCCTGGATAAATTCACCGGCAAACCCACCGGTAACCGTACCCATTATCATATCAAACATCATGTAACCGCTGTCGGCCGTCAGTGCAATAGCGAAACCGCCGATCATAATCAGTATTTCAAACGGGACCGAGAAGATTTTCCGTTCCGTCAGGCCGAGCGGCTTAATCAGGCCCGTGATAAACGCCAGCGCCGCCGTCAGGAAGGAAAAACCAAGTACCATCCATGCCGCCACCTGTTCAAACTTCCAGTAATCATGGAAAACGTAATCCTGTCCGTTTATTGTCATCCAGTATCCGTCATAAACTTCATAATCCACAGCCGAGGAAATGGTATTTACCTTTTCCGCGTTTATAAACACCTGCTCCTTCAGCCATGGGTAAGCGGCCATTGCTCCCGCTGTAAGCGCTATAACTGTAATGAGTGCCAGTATGACACCCAGACTATTGTAATTTCTCGATTTTGTATCCAACACCCCACACCACCTTTAAGTATTTTGGTTTTTTCGGGTCTATCTCTATTTTCTCACGGATATTCCTGACATGCACCATGACGGTATCCGTGTTGACAGCCCTTTCGTTCCACACTCTTTCATATATCTCATCGGCCGAAAAAACGCGGCCCGGATTTTTCATCAGCAGGGAGAGAATCTTAAATTCCATCGGCGTCAGTTTTGCCGGCTCTCCGTCTACCATCACCTCCACCGTATCTTCGTTGAGCTCAAGCCCTCCGATACGGTAAATATTGCTGTTTTCTTCCTCTTCTTTTTCCTCTTTCCGGTTTAACAGGGCCATAAACCTGTTATACCGTCTGAGATGCGAATTCACCCTGGCCAGAAGCTCCATCGGCGTGAACGGTTTCGTTATATAATCATCGGCTCCCATGTTGAGTCCCATGATCTTATCCACTTCCTCCGACTTCGCAGAGAGGAAGATAACAGGAAAATCATAATGTTCCCTGAGCTTGACAACCATCGTCACGCCATCCATTCTCGGCATCATGATATCGACAACCGCCAGATGGATTTCCTCCTGCTCCAGCACCTTGAGTCCTTCCACTCCGTCTGCCGCCTGGAATACACGGTATCCCTGTCCCCGCAGGAAGATTTCGATTCCTTCCCTGATTTCCTTGTCATCTTCTACCAGTAAAATCCGGCTTTCTCCTGTTCTGTTCTGTATATCCATTATTTGCTCTCCATATCATCCCCGGTTCAAGCTCCCAGGATTGTGCCAGGACTCTGTAATTCTATCCTGTCGGAGGGCCTCAAAACCGCGTAGTTTTTCTTTTTCTTTATTATACTACATTTTTTGAGTTCCTCCCTCACAAGTAAGAGAAAATTAAGGAAAATGCTAAATGCAGCTACGCTGGCAAGAAACGCTACGGCCACCTCGGTAAAATATTCAGCACTCATGTTATCAGCTCCCCTTTCAGTCTTTTTCTTTTTCATGACGTAAGTATACCCTGCGATTCTAAAGCCGGTTCTGGGAAAAAACAAAAGAAATTCTAAAGAAGGGTCAAAGATTAAAAAAAGATAGCCCGCGCGGTCCGGGTGTGATAGTATTGAATAAACGGACGGACGCTTTTACACAGGAGAGAAACATATGAAATTAACTTATAAAAGAGCTTCTTTGGAAGATCTCGAGCTGCTTACAAAAACAAGGATTACGGTCTTAAGGGCGGCAAACAGACTGGATGATACCGTTGATATGAGCATTGTAGAGGAGCAGTCCAGAGACTACTACAGACACTCCCTGGCCGATGAATCACATATCGCATATCTCGTTTATGACGGAGAAATATTTGCCGGTTCGGGCGGCGTCAGTTTCTTCAGGGTAATGCCCACCTTTCACAACCCGGACGGCCGTAAGGCATATATCATGAACATGTACACCAGCCCGGAATACCGCAGAAAGGGAATCGGCCGTCAAACCCTCAGCCTGCTCGTGTCCGCTGCAAGAGAAAAGGGGATTTCGGCAATCTCACTGGAAGCGACGGACATGGGACGGCCGCTGTATGAAAAATTCGGTTTCACCGGCATGGAACATGAGATGGAACTGCCTGAGGAAGTGCAGTAACCGTAAAAGAGCTGCATGCAAAAAAACTCCGGAAGGCTGTCCTCCGGAGTTTTATCTATCGTAATCTGCTTCTGCTAATGATACGTTCTTTAACAGCCTGCTTGTTTTTTAACTTTTCAGCAATTGAGCTTTCAGCTTTTTGGCTTTTAAGTTTCCCGGCTTTTTAGCTATTTGCTGTTCGCTTTTTCCATATGCACATTTTTCCCTTTGATCTTCACGTCCTTCATCGCTTTTAAAACGATATCGGCCTGTTCTCTCGGCACTTCTACAAATGTGTATTTGTCGAACATATCAATGCTTCCCACCATACTGCCCGGCATTCCTGACTCTCCGGCAATTGCGCCGAGAATATCTCCAGGCCTGATTCCCTGGTTCTTACCGATGTTGATGAAAAGGCGTGCAACATTCTCTCCACCGCCGCTGCGGCTGTTTCTCGGACCACGGCCGTTTCTATTTCTGTTGTTCCGCTCATAATCGTCCAGATCATCCAGAGAGCGGAGCGGGAATTTTTCTTCGGTAATATCCTCGTACTCATCTCCCATAGACATTTTCAAAAGAGCTGCTGCCAGATCGAGGGTGGTATAATCCTCCTCAAGGACTCTCTTTTCCACAATATTTATGATTTTATCGAGCTCATTATCCCGGATAACCTCACTCACACTGTCCAGAATCTTCTCCGCTTTAATTGAGGTCACATCATTCAGGGACGGAATCGGCTGGGGAAGAATCTTCGTCTTACAATAGCGCTGGATTTCTCTCAGCTTATATACTTCCTTTCCCACTACCAGGCTGAGCGCTTTTCCTTCTCTGCCGGCACGGCCCGTACGTCCGATTCTGTGGACATAGTACTCGTCATCCTGAGGGATATCATAGTTAAATACCGCTTCTACGTCATCTACATCGATACCTCTGGCAGCTACATCCGTTGCGATTAATATGTCAGTCCTGCCATTTCTGAAACTGTTCATAACACGGTCTCTTTGCATCTGTTTCAAGTCTCCGTGAAGACCCTCTGCAAAATACCCCCTGTTCTGGAGTTCCTGAACCAGATCGTCCACCTGTCTTTTCGTATTGCAGAAAACAATAGACAATTTTGGATCATACATATCCAGAAGCCGGCACATAACTTCTATTTTATTCTTCGGCTTCACTTCATAATAGTACTGCGTAACCTTCGGAACGGTCAGTTCCTTTTTCACTACTCTTACGATTTGCGGGTCTTTCTGGAACTTCTTGGCAATCTCTGCAATTGCAGGAGGCATTGTCGCGGAGAACATGACCGTCTGGCGTTCTTCCGGAAGTTCGCTCAGAATCGTCTCCATATCCTCTAAGAATCCCATATTCAGCATCTCATCCGCCTCATCCAGAACCACGGTATGAACATGATCCAGTTTCAGGGTTTTTCTGCGCATATGATCCATCACACGGCCCGGTGTTCCGATAATAACCTGTACACCGTCCTTCAGGGAGCGGATCTGTCTTCCAATTTCCTGTCCACCGTAAATCGGGAGTACCTTCACTCCGTGCATATATTTTCCAAGGCGTCTGATCTCATCGGACACCTGAATTGCCAGCTCTCTTGTAGGGCAAAGGATAATTGCCTGTAATTTTTTGTTCTTCGGATCCACCTTCTGAAGAAGAGGAATACCAAATGCGGCCGTTTTACCGGTTCCCGTCTGAGCCTGGCCAATAATATCCACTCCCTGAATCTCCAGAGGAATTGACTGGCTCTGAATCGGCGAAGCCTCCTCAAAACCCATATCTGTAACTGCGCGTAAAATCTTCGCATCTAAATTTAAATCTTCAAACTTAACTGCTTCCATTCTTTTCCTTTCCTGATTCAAAACTTCAAAAAAGAAGATCCAAGGAACGTCTCAGCTCTCGAATCTTCTCAACTTTAACTATATCTAATAAAATATAGCAGATCTCTTTCGCCTTGTCAATTAAGAATTTAAATGAGCAGACGAGGACGCCGCCGGCAGGCCAGGGGC
>CATWBR010000074.1 GCA_958349075.1 uncultured Clostridium sp. | reverse complement strand
TTCCCTGATTCCAAGAATCTGCGCAATCTCCCTGACGGAGTAGTCCTCATAATAATAGAGATGAACAACAATACGGTAGTTTTTAGACAGGGACATTACGGCCGTAAAAAGTTCACTCTGGTCCTGAGCCTCAAATTGCAGCGTATCCGCATACTCTTCCAGATTCTGGAACCTGCTCCGCCACGGGGAAAATAAAAGTTTCTTACACTCATTTACAGCAACACGGATTAACCAGTTTCTCCTGTGCTCCTCTGATTCAAATACCTTTTCGCTGCAGTAATACTTCATCAGCACATTCTGTGTGACATCGTCGGCATCGTAGCTGTTCTTCAGATAATTATATGCGATTGCAAAAATACGATCCCGATACCGTTTTGCCGCCTCTATCATGTCTTTTTCCAACATATCCGTGACGTTCTCCTTTGTTTTTATCGTGTTGAACACTCTTCACTTATAATATCTTTCAGAACGGCAAAATATCACAGCCTACCAAAAAACTGTTGACGGATTTTACCGCAAACTGCGGTCCGCCAACAGCTTTTATGACTTTCTTATTCAAGAGTTGTGCAGTTCTGCATCCCATTAACCGATACCGGAACGGAATTACTCCTCCCTGCGCTCTGCCACCCTGTCGATCATCTCTTCAAAGGCTCCGCTGTCGTCAAAATCACAGATATATCCCCTCTGTCCCAGCACTTCCATGGTAACGGGCAGTCCGTTAATATCGGCGGATACTCCGTCTGGACCGCCGTCTCCGACTGCAAGCCGGTTATTGAGAACCAGCAGTACAAGACGGCTTTTTCCCTCTTCCAGGCCATGATACAGCTCATATCTTCTCTCATGGCCGCCTGATTTTACTCTAATATACAGAAACGCTTTAATCGTCATCGCTTCCGGAACTGCCTCAATGGAGACTGAATCTCCCAAATCCATCGGAACCGTTTTCCCCAGCGCCATATTCCTGATACACTGACGTACAGGCACAGCCTCCTCTGAACTCATCCATCTTTGAGTAATGTCGGGGGTGCTTCCGCCGTCTGCATACTCACACCGGACTGCCACGGCATCCTCCCAGGGCATACAGTCGAATTCTTCCAGGATCCGGTTGCCCTCCGATTCCCGCCCGGGCTCTACGATCCGGTAAGACATAATCCGGCAGCCCTCCTTCATTACCCGCAGCTTCAGTATCTGGTGATTGGCCACATCGGAAACGCCGGATGTTGTTCCCGCACCTTCCGTTTCCTCCTCCCTGTATTCTATCTCAAGCAGAACCATGCCGTTGTCCAGGAGTTCCCTGTTCACCAGTTTCATACCGTCCGCGCAGTATATCTTTGTGTCGGCGATTTCCTTTTCGGTAAATACAATGTAATCACTTGACCAGTCCTCCGGCTCATAAGCCGAGGTATCATTTTTTCCGTATGAAAAACTGTATTCGTGAACCGTATTCCTGTAATTCTCGTCTCTGCCCAGGTACTCCCATATTCTGCTTCCCACCTGCCTGTCGGTAAAACGGTACCGTTTTTTCTCTCCGTCATGTGCCTTCTCCCACTCCGGCGCCTCCAGGGTGGCCAGATAAAAATACAGATAATCCTCTCCCCCAAGCTCCTCGGGCGACAGAAAACCACTCCGGCCCGTGTCCGAATTTAAACAGGCCGCAGACGCCATTGAAAAAAGCCGGAATATTTCCCCATCGGATGCCTCCTCTATAAAAGCCTGCCCGTATTCCCTGTTTTTTACGGTCAAGGGTTCATTACCCTCCCAGTCATACGGGGCCTCATCCGTAAACCGGGACAGATACCATTTTCCGTTTGATGCCTTCATAAAGCCCAGCCAGAGATCCCGGTACTTGTCATCCTCATTCTCTCTGGAGCCTGCCTCATATATGTGTTCTCTGTAAGTTACGTTCCGGTGTCCTCTGGACTTAAAAAGAACCTCTCCGCTGTCCTGCCATATCACCTTTACCGGCTCCGAAAACTCAAAGTTATGTAAGCTATCCCAGGCCGTGTCCACCGTTTTGTCATAGCAGGAACGGGATCCCAGCGCGTCCATAAGCTGATTATACAGATAAATCCGGCGGACTTCCTCCGGCTCCTGTGAGATCCCTTTCCCTGTCTTTTCAATGAAACGGTACAGGCTCACCTTTTTCGGATATCCGCCGCCATTGCTGTTCAGCTCCTGGATGCACTTTTGGGCCGCTGCTTCCGGTGTTACCAGAAATTCGTCGTATTTGTGGAAATTGTAATCATCCAGCCTGTAGCCTCCTGCTGTGGCAAGTACCACAAATGCTGCAATAAGCGCATAAGCCCAACCCCAGGTCCGTCTGCTTATTTTGACTTCTTCACTGTAAAACATCGTTCCGCCGCCTTCCTTTACCCGTGATACTGTTTTTCTTCTCAATCATGTCCGTTATTTTCTCTGCTTCAATTATATGCCATTTTGGCCGCTTTTGAAATACGGAAACTGATACGGCAAAAATTCCGGAGTACCTTTTATCGGCACTCCGGAAATTTCTGAAATATACTGCTAAAATTTACCTCTGTCTTTCATTCCCGCGCCTGGCCCCGTACCGGAAGTTCCAGCACAAAGGTGCTTCCGCCTCCGGCGGTATCCTCAACGGTCAGTTTTCCCAGGTGGAGTTTGACAAGTTCCATGGCAATACTCAGCCCCAGCCCATAATGTGCCTTATCGTTCCTGGACTTATCAGCGCGGTAAAAACGGTCGAATATCCTTCTTTTATCTTCTTCCGAAATACCGCATCCATGGTCTTCCACCTCGATATAGACATGCTTCCGGTCCGACCGGGCGGTGACGCATATCGCGCTGCCCTCCGGTGAATAGCTGGATGCATTATCCGTCAGAATCATAAGAATCTGCTCCATGCGCCGGCGGTCCCCGGCAAAAGCAGGAAGCTCTTCCTCCGGCAGCCTCAGTTCAAACGGCTGTTTCTTCTTACCGCAAAGCTCCGACAGGGAATCGTAGATTGAGATAAGAAATGTATCCGCAATCAGAGGCTCCATCTGCATACTCCAGGTTTTCGCATCCGCCAAGGCCAATTGGAGCATGTCGTCTATGAGCACGGTCATCCGTTCTCCTTCCTTCTCAATCCCGGGCAAAAACTGCTTTGCCTTCCCCTCATCCATGGAAACGGCATGAATTCCTGCCCGTATGACAGTCAGCGGCGCGCGCAGTTCATGGGACGCCGCGGCTATAAACTCACTCTGCCTTTTCAGTCCTGTCTCCAGAGGTTTTAAACTTCGGTCCACAAATGTCCGGCAGATAAAGAACAGGACAACGAGTCCCATTAGATTGATGGACGAATAAAGCAAAATAGAACGTCTGTAAACCTGTCTTTCACCGGTCAATGCCTTCAGAACGAGAATCTTCTGTTCCTTACCGTACTGCTTTTTCATGTAAATGCTGCCGTAATAATGTTCTCCCTTTTCTCCGTAAACGGAATAGACCGGACTTTGCACCTCACCCTGGCCAATTTCAAGGAATTTTTCAGGAAATCCGTCCTGCTCTGCGAAAAAAACGAGTTTTTCAAGCAGTTTCTCCCTCCCGGTGGGCGGCGTCCAGGCTCCTTTAAACGTCAGAGCAACGGAGTTGCTGTAAATAGAAATGATAAGGTTCTCCTTTATTTCACTATCAGCCAGCCAGGCATGGGTAATTTTACTGCTGTCTTTGACAGTATCCGCCACATTTCCAAATGCCGTCCGATACCCGTTTATATTATTGTTTTCATACTGTTTAAGCGATAAAAACAACAGCCCCGCCACGATAACGCTCAGCAAAATTCCGGTTGCCAGTACATAGGCGGCGATGAGTTTTTTTCTTAACTGCCGTACCATGACCGCCCTCCCTTCCTTTTCCGCTTCTCCACTTTTCTGCTTTTCCCTACTCCTTCAGGGAATATCCGACCGACCTCACCGTCCTGATATTAACACCGCTCCCAACCTGTTTAAATCTTCTCCGGAGAAAATAAATGTAATTATCAAGATTTCCGTCTTCCACCGCGCTGTCCAATCCCCATACGCGGTTTAACAGCAGCTCTCTTGTAAGTACCTGACCCTTATTTCTGATAAAAAATTCCAGCAGATCCATCTCTTTTTTAGAGAGCTCCACCCTTTTTTCATCTTTCGATAAGACCCGGTCAGACAGATTTAAGACAAGATCACCAAACTCAAGCTGCCTGTTCAGCTCCATTTTAACCGGGCGCCGTTCCAGCGCACGGATTCTGGCAAACAGCTCCTCGGGAGCAAACGGTTTAACCAGATAATCATCCGCGCCTGCGTCCAGGCCATCCACCCTGTCTTCCAGCGTCCCAAGGGCCGTCACCATAATAACCGGAGTGGTAATTCCCTGTTTTCTCATGAGCTGCAGAATCTGTATCCCATCCATCCCCGGGAGCATCCGGTCCAGAATCACCACATTATACACCTGCCTGTTCAGATAATAAAATGCATCCTGGCTGTTCTGGCAGATATCGGCCAGGTATCCTTTTTCTTCAAACCAGAATCCCATGAATCTGCACAGTTCCAAGTCATCTTCAACCAGTAAAATCCTCACAGCAATTTTCTCCTTCCCATGGCTTATTCCTGAAGGTACAGCGTCATCTTGCCCGTCAGTTCCTCCACCGCCTGCTCAAGCGTTGTTGCTCCGTCAAAATAGTTTCCCGAGTATTCCAGCAGAATCTCTTTCAATTTTCCGTTTCTTCCCGCAGAGTGTTCCACACTCCTGCAGAATTCTGCCAGTCTCCTGCGCAGAGGTTCGCCGGGCCAGGAGATTCTGAATTCATACGTTCTGCCGTCACTGCCGTCTATCCGTCCGCCGTATGCATCGGCCGAATGCCGTTCGATTCCACATAAAAATTCCAGTGCATTTGCGTTTACCGGAAATCCGTCGTAAAAATCAGAGCGCTGCACTTTCTCCGACAGAGCGGTACGCAAAAATTCAATCGCCTTTTCTTTATTTGCACCGGCGTTATTAATTCCGATCATGCCATACGGCAAATATGTTTTGTTGAGTACCGTCATGTCTGCCTCCAGCTCTCCCATCGCCTGCTCCAGAATGGAAGCTCCCTCGCCTGATTCAAAAAAGCCCGCTATCGCTTCGGAATGCAGAAATGTCCCTTTCTCCAGCAGCCCCCATATACTCGTGGGCCTGTTCTCCCTTGTACCGTCAGAAATGCGGCTTCCATCGAAAATTCCCTTCATACAGAGGAGGAATTCCCTTAAATCCTGCTCCTGTATACCACCATCTTCACTGACAACATCATTCAAAAAAGCGTCTGCATAGAAGGAAAGAAGCTCCTCCCTGTCAATTGTTCCGAATATTTGTCCATTTTCATACGACTGAACCAGACTTGCCAGGGTATTTAGCCTGCCTGCTTCTTGAAGCGCCGTCTTCCGGCCAAATGTCATGGGAAGGCCAATTCTCACCGGCACCGTATAAATCCGTCCGTTCACGCGGCTGCCGTCCGCTATGTTAGGCAAAAAATCACCGGAAGCTGCAAGCTGTTCAACCACATCCGTTATATCTTCCAGGACACCTTTTTCAATATAGGAGGTTTCCGGCAATCCGTCTAGAATCAGGATATCCGGACCTTCTCCCGCCAGCAGTTCCGTATTTAGAGTCCTGATGTAATCATCGGGAACCGCCCCGTCCCCCTCTTCCATCAGGGGCTGGAATTCCACCTTTACATTGGGATTCTCAATCTGAAAAACGCTTACCGCCTGCCTCACTGTCTGATTGTCATAGAGGCCGAATACCGTCAGTACCGTCTCCGCCTCCGATGGCATATCCGGTTGGTATACATAGCGGACAAGCTTACTCGTTTCGTCCATGGAGGCATAATAGACAAAATAATCGTCCTGTTTCCCCGCGGCAAATCCGGTAGGATTAAACTGAGGTGAACCCATGGTATTCCGATCCCCTTCCACAATCTGTTCCCAAATGCCGGAACCGTTTTTCAAAATCTGGATTCCGTCTTTTGAAACCAGGCTGACGTCGCCATTTTCACCGGCAATTGCCTTTGCCTCATAAAAACTGTTCAGTTCAAGCGGGTATCTCGCCTTCTCAGTCCCTTTTTCTCCCTCATATAATATCAGGCTCCGGGACGGCTCGTCAATGACATAAAACTGGTTACGGCCGACGGCAAAATGACCCCCGCCGCCTATTGTCTCTGCAATTTTCTGCTGCCCCAAAGCGTCATAAAGGAATAGCCTGCCCTGCCCCGTGTCCAGCAGAAGATTTCCGTTCTCCAGCGCCGTAATCCGTTCCGGGGAATAGGCATATCCCAGCTCATTTTTTTCTTCCAACAGGGGCATCTGAATTTCCCGGCCATTTTCCCAGTCCTCCGTTACAATGAGCCGGTGCCTCACAGTCATCTCCTCATCATTCTCATCCGAATAGACCGAATACAATTTATGATCCTCTCCATAAGAAATTTCTGCCTTGCCGTATTCATAGGACAGCTCAAGCCGGTTCAGCCATCCGCACTCCTTTTCTTCCCAGGTCATATCTTCCGAGAGCAGATAACCGGTGAACTCCGCCACTCCGTTTATGTCCCTCCTGGTAAACAGTAACGGCGCCCCATCCGGCCCGTCCTGGAAACTGATCACGGAATCAAATGTAATTCCCTCCGGCAATGGGATTTCACTCTCCACATATCTTCCCATGGCCCGGTTCTTCTGCCCGCCGCCCGTATCATCTCCCGAGCCGGATACGACGCTACCGTCCCTTCCGCACCCATACAGGCTGGTTGATATCAGTAAAAGTGACGCCATTTGCAGAAGCGCCTTTTTGCCTCCGAATTTTATCATAAAAATACTCCTTCCCGCCTGGCCGCCGCACTGATGAGAGCCGCCGCATTCCCTATTCCCGTCACCCGGCAGTTCACAGCCAAACAATTAATTATACTTATGAATGGCATTTTAACACTGCTGTCTCTAAATCATCTCAAACAGGAGAGTAAAAAGCCGTACCCGCGGCCGGTGAAGTCGCTGGTACGGCATCTTATATGATCATTTTAATTAATAATTTCTGCATCCCATCACTTGTGATACGGCTCCCCATTGATAATTCTGTAGCTTCTATATATCTGTTCCAGCAGAATCACCCGCATCAGTTGATGTGGAAATGTCATTTTGGAAAAGCTAAGTTTATAGTCTGCGCGGCCCAAAACCTTCTTTGACAGTCCCAATGAGCCTCCGATTATAAACTGGATATGGCTCTCCCCTTTGACGCCCAGGCCGTTTACAAATTCCGCCAGTTCCTCCGAGGAAACCATACGGCCGTCGATGGCGAGAGCTATGACATAGGCTCCGTCTTTCACATGGTTAAGGATCTTTTCGCCTTCTTTATCCTTTATCTGTTCCTCCATCACCTCGCCGGCCCGGTCGGGCGTCTTTTCATCGGCTACCTGGACAATTTCCAATTTGCAGTACCGGCTCAGCCTTTTACTGTACTCCGCTATAGCATCCTCCAGGTATTTTTCTTTGATTTTTCCTACTGTAATCAGTGTGATTTTCATCCTATGAAAGCTCCCTCTTCAGAAAAGCCAGCAGATTCAGTCTTGCCCTGTCTTCCGTATCTTTTCTTCTTCTTTTTACCTTCTTCACTACCTTGCCCTGGGGTGCAATGCGGATCTGGTAGACGATTTTCATAAATTCCCCCACCTCTTCCCAGGCCTCGCGGCTCTCCGGTATTAAATCGAGTCCCATTTGGAATACATGGAACATTCCGTCATAGACAGAGGTTCTGACCTTGACGCCGGCCTTCTTTGCCTTTTCCGAGACCGACTTGGTATCGCTCAGGAGAACCTCGTAGCTTCCTACCTGCATCAGCATCGGAGGAAAGCCCGTATAATCGCCAAACAGCGGGGACAAATACGGATTTAGCGGATCGGCATCCCCAATATAGCTGCACTGATAAAGCATATTCTCTTTTGAGTTGCCAAACAGCGGATCGATCTCATAATTGCTCTCATACGTTTCACCGCTCAGGGTCACGTCGGTCCAGGGGGACATTGTGATAATTCCTCCGGGGAGCGGCAGTCCGTGATCCTTGGCATACAGGCAGAGAGCCAGAGCCAGTCCGCCCCCTGCCGAGTCGCCTGCCACTACGATCTGATCCGGCCTGTAATTCTTTTCCTCCAAAAGCCACCGGTAAGCGTACACCGCATCATCCACAGCGGCGGGAAACGGATTTTCCGGAGCCACTCTGTAATCAATCGTAAGTACATCGGCACCGTAGCTGAGTTTTGAATACTTAACGGCAAATCTTCTGTAAATATTTTTCATCGGCCCGATATATCCGCCTCCGTGCAGTTGGAGGATCACCCTTCCTGTAACAACACTCTGAGGCCTTAAATATTCCATTACAAAATTATCCGCATCAATTAATTCATATAAATAGTCTGCCGGGCATCTCCACGCCGGCTCCACAGGATTCTTTCTGAACTCCCCCGTCTGAATCGGCTTTTTGAGCGCCGTCTCCATCACATCATTCATCATATCCCGGGTCAGGTTTCCTATCATGCTGACATTTTTCTTGCGCATCTTTCATCTCTCCTTTAAATATCATCCTGGTATCTGCCTTCTCCCCGAGCCAAAAAGTCCGATTCATCGTCCAAATTAACCGGGTAATTAGAAATAAAACCTTCTTTTCAGTTCCTTTTTCACACTTCTGTCCCCCAGTATTATCGTGATAAGCAGCACCGAGACAGACAAAATCACGGTAATGACGGACATCAGCGGACTTGTAATCAATCCTGCCGCCCACAGAATCAGCGGAATAAAGCTGAAAATTGTAATTGCAATCTGGTACATAAAATAGCTTTGCCAGTTCAGCCTGTTAATCAGGATCAGAAAGACTACGGCTATTACATCAAACAAAATCAGGCTTGGAATCGCATAATTAAACGACCACCGGCTGAACCCCGTCATATAATCAATAATCACCAGAAGAACCTGCACACCGATGGACTGCCTGATTAGGATACCCGCCAGGCTGGCCCTTCTCATCACAGAGTACCGGAGCGTCATCGCCACATAAGCGATACTTCCTATCGCGATCAGTGACCACCACGTTTCCGTAATACCGTAGGTCAGGACATTGACCAGCCCCGTTATGGCCGCCGCGGTAAACAGAACCAGATAAAGGATATTCGTTAGTTTTTTCAGTTTTCCCCGATCGTAGCTTATGGACGGGTAATTCCCCTTGTCATACTTCTGATCCACCGCGCCATTGCTCTCAAGCTCTGCCGCTGCGCCCCTCTCCTCAAGAAAATGGAAAAAATATTCCTGCATTCGGAGATCGCCGACCGCACTGTTAAACGACAGATAGATTTTGTCCCTGAACGCAATCACCCCGCATTTCATCTTCTGCTGCCTGGATACACCGATCAATACATGGAAATTCTCTACCATGTCTTCATACTCCGGTTTCAGCGCTACCGGACCCAAATTTGAGAGAGTCATCGTGTATGCCTTGCTGCTTTTCAAAAACAGGGAGTTAAGAGCAATATTTTTGATAAAGAGGGGGACAATTCTCACATACCATTTTTTCTCATTGGAAACATTGTAGGAGATCGTCTCCTCCAGCCGCTCTTTCACAATCTTCTCATCCATCTGTCTTCCGACTTCGGCCAGGACGTCCTCAAACCGCTCTGGCGCCGTTCCGGCAGGCCATGCTATATTAGTAACGGAAAAGAAATTTGCCATTGTCTCTGAATCAAAAAAACTCCGCAGATTGATCGGCAGGTTTAGAGCTGCCGGACGCCTCAGTGTCTCCCCATCCGTATATACCTGAATCAGAGACCAGATTAACGCCGCGGTCAGGTACTTGGTGATACTGACTCCCTCTTTCCTGCATATGGCCTTCAGGGCATCGAGGCGGATGCTCCCGTGCAGAACCGACTGGCAGTCCAGCGGCAGGTATTCCCCATCAATAGAGAGCGCCTGTTCGGTCTCATAGCGTTGATGAGGACGCTTGCTGTAATGTCTTAAATAACCGTCTTCCTCCAACTGGCGGATAGATGCTTTTTTAACCGGCCTGCCTGTTTGGACGGGTTCAGCCGTTTTCAGCCGCCGGTTCGTACGGACCTGGGCCGCGTCTGTTACCTGCCGCTCCAGGTTGGTGTGCTCCGTCTCCTCGGACGGCTGGTTTGACTTATCCCGGGCCGTTTCTTCTGCCTGTTGTCTTAACCGCCCTTGTTCCGGCTCTTTGACTGGCTGTTCTGACTTGTCCCGGGCTGTCTCTCCGGCCTGCCGGTTCAACCTGCCCCGCTCCGCCAGGGCTGCCGTCTCTGCCGTTCCCCCAGTTTCTGTTCTCTGAAAATTCTCTTTTTTCTCCGCTTCAATGTACAGGCCCAGATAGTTCTCCGTCATTTTCTTCAGGAAATTCAAAGCTCCAAGGCCGTCCGTCAATCCGTGGAACACCTCAAAATTAATACGTCTGCCGTAGTAGCTCACCCGGAACGGAAATCTGTGGCTGGCGTGAGGATCGATATACTTGCATGGATAGGTCTCCTCCTTCTCCACCAGAGGCTCCCTGTTATTTGTCTCAAAGTAATTCCAGAAAAATCCCTTGCGCAGTTTAACGCGGAAATTCTCAAATTCCGGGAGCGTCAGCTTCAGGGCCTGCTCCAGAAGTTCCGGCTTTATCTCATTTTTCAGTGATACTGAAAGCCGGAATACATTGCTTAAATCCTCCCCGGCTACAGCAGCAAAAAGTTTTGCCGTATTATCCAGTTTTCTCCAGCGCGCCCCCTGTACACGCGGTCTTACTCTGTCCTTCTCATCCACGATATCAGCCTTTCCAAACGTTCTAAAATTCCAGAAGCATGTCGTACCACACGGCACCGCCATGAACCGACTGCGATACCCCAAGGTTTTCATAACCGAATTTTTCATAGTAATGAATCAGCCTGTCTTTACAGGTGAGAATCAGGCCTTTTCTTCCCTTTCCCCTGGCGTCCTCTATCAGATGTTCCATCAGCAGCGCCGCCACTCCCCGGTTCCTGTATTCCGGTATCACATCCAGGCCGAAAACACTCTGATACGCCCCGTCCGCCTTATGCAGGCTGACATCCTCAAACATCTCATCACATATTGTTCTTTCATCCGTGACGCATCCGTTGATAAATCCAATCATCTCTCCCTGTGACTCCGCGATAAAAAAGCTGTCGGGAAATGCCTTCAGCCTCTCTTTAAACGCCTCCCGTCCTGCTGCCTCGGCCGGCGGAAAACATCTGGCTTCCACCTTTGCCACTCCGTCTAAATCATTAGCCTCCGCCTGCCTGATTGTTATATTAAAAGCTTCCATCCTGCTTCTCCTCCATTCGGTATTACGCACCGTAAGTTCTCAGTCCGGTTTTTCCGGGTCCTCTTGCATTAAATCTGCCTGCTCTGCATCATAGGATCGTCAAAGAGCCTGCACTCCGGCAGACTCTTTACCAGAACAGGCCGTCCTCCGTGCCTGCCCTGCTTTCTATGTTCTGGACCGCTAAGCTCTGAAATAATATCCCACTCCCCATTTTGTATGAACATATTTCGGTTCACTGGGACTAGGTTCTATCTTTTCTCTCAGACGCCTTACATGTACATCCACCGTTCGCACATCGCCTCCGGCGGCAGCCTTATTTCCCCAGACAAAGCGCAGCAGCTCTTCCCTGCTGTAAACTTTATTGGGATTGCAGACAAAGAGCTCTAAAAGGTCAAATTCTTTGGCCGTCAGGTTAATTTCCTTCTCTCCGATGAAAACGCGTCTGCTGTCCGTATCCAGTTTTAGATCCGCCGCCTGGATTACCTTGCCTGCGCTCTGTTCTTCCTTCTTTGACTTCTTGGCATTACGCCTCATAATCGCCTTGATCCTGGCCTTTACTTCCAGAATGTTGAACGGCTTTGTTATATAATCATCCGCTCCGTACTCCAGGCCGAGAATCTTATCCATGTCCCCGCCTTTGGCCGTGACCATGATAATCGGCATCTCAGAAAACTCCCTGATTGCCTGGCAGACTTCAAATCCGTCAAACTTCGGCAGCATCACATCCAGAAGTACGATATCGTACTCCGTTTCCTTTGCCATCCGGATTGCTTCCTCTCCGTCATACGCACAGTCCACTTCCATTCCATCCTGCTCTAAACTGAATCTGATTCCTTTAACAATCAGTTTTTCGTCATCCACAACTAACACTTTTGCCATACTTCCACCTCATACTTATACTTCACACCGTGATGTCTTCTTTTATCTTCTGAAAAGCGGCTTCCTTAATCCCGGAAACCTCCATGATATCTTCTATTCTTGTAAATGGGCCAAATTCCTGACGGTAAGCAATGATGGCCTCTGCCCTTGCCTCACCAACCCCTTTCAGGGTCATCAGTTGTTCCTTCGGCGCCGTATTCAGGTTAACCTTCGCCGTCCCGGCATTATTCCGTTCCTGCGCACCGCCCGCATCTGCCGTTGCTTTCTCTTCCGGCCGCCCGGCTGACTCCGGATACGTTACAGCCTTCCGGCTGTCCCACTCCCCAGCCTCTTTCCGGTTCGGAACCTGGATCTTCATGCCGTCTTCCAGGGATTCCGCCATATTGAGAAAATCCCGTGCCGCATCTTCCGTAAAACCTCCAGCCATATCAACGGCCTGGTAAATACGGCTTCCCTCTTCCAGGTCATAAACCCCCGGAGCAGCTACCTCGCCGCACACATGTATAAAAATCCGGCCGGCTTTTCCGCCTGCCGTTCCGTCGTCTGAAGCCATTTCCGTTTTGGAGAACTCTTCCTGTGTCACAGAATTCTGCCCGCCGTCATCCCACGAAAGCCCTGCATCCGTTACCGCGTCTGCGTTTCTTCCCGCCGGATTGTCAGAAATACCTGCTCCAACAACGGATTGTTTCGCCGCATCACCGGAGCTTTTCAGCGCATCGTCCATGTTTTCTGCCGAGGCGGCCTTATCCAGATCCCCGCCGCATGCAAGTTCCGTTATCCCGGCGCTGTTATTCCATCCCACATTGTAGCATATGACCGCTGCCAGTATCGCTATGACGGCAACCGCCGTTTTTATCATTCGTGCTGCTTCTTTTTTCATATGTAATGTACCTCCCGTTCATACCGGAAGATACTGCTTTGCCCGTATT
>CATWBR010000073.1 GCA_958349075.1 uncultured Clostridium sp. | reverse complement strand
ATTGTTAACATTAATATAACTTTTCAGAAGGTAATATTCCGCGAGGTGTTTTCATGCATTTTTGCATGAAAATCCCGAGTTTAGCCAGCGCGAAACAGCGTTTTCTGCTGTTTCTGTGCATCGCGAAGCGGTAACTATGAAGGTACTGAATAGTTTCACTTTAATATAGAAAGAAGACGCAGCAGTGAATACTAAAGTATTAAAAGTGTCGGATGAAGGCAATTTTACCGGCGTAGAACTTGAATATCTTAAAGAAGCGGCAGAAATATTAAAGAGTGGGGGACTTGTCGCGTTCCCTACCGAGACGGTGTACGGCCTGGGAGCCAATGCGCTGGATGAGAAGGCTGCCAGGAAAATATATGAGGCCAAGGGAAGACCCTCCGACAATCCCCTGATTGCCCACGTGGCGGACTTTGAGGGAATTCGGCCCTTAGTCAGCCGGATGCCGGAGATGGGAAGGAAGCTGGCCGAGGCGTTCTGGCCGGGGCCGATGACCCTTGTATTTCCAAAGAGTGATCTCGTACCCCTGGGAACGACGGGAGGCCTTGACACGGTGGCGGTACGGATGCCCTCCGATCCGGTGGCAAGAACGCTGATCCGGTTGGCAGGTGTGCCGGTGGCGGCTCCCAGCGCCAATACATCGGGACGGCCGAGCCCGACGAGGGCGGAGCACGTTTATCAGGATATGGAAGGCAGGATCGAGATGATTATCGACGGCGGTCCGGTTGGAATCGGCGTAGAGTCCACAATCGTGGATGTCACGGAGGATGTGCCGGTACTTCTGAGGCCGGGGGCGGTGACTATGGAGATGCTTGAATCGGTGGTACGGGAGGTCAGAATCGACCCGGCAATTCTGGGTCCGGTAAGTCCGGATTTGAAGCCGAAGGCCCCCGGAATGAAATACAGGCATTATGCTCCCAATGCGGATTTGACATTGGTTGAGGGGCCGCAGGACAGAGTTGTTTCCGAGATAAACCGCCTGGCGGCTGAAAAGCTTAAAGAGGGATATAAAGTAGGAATTATCTGTACTGATGAGACGAGGGACGCATATCCGGCGGGGACGGTGAGGAGTATAGGGCAGAGGGCGAAGGAAGAGACGGTTGCCCATAATCTGTACGCTGTTCTCAGGGAATTTGATGATTTAGGCACCCAGTATCTGTTTTCGGAAGGATTTCCGGCCGATCATCTGGGACAGGCAATTATGAACAGGCTCAACAAGGCTGCGGGATACCGTATATTGAAGGTTTGACGGCAGGATGGGAATAATTAACATGGACTTTGGAAGACACGGGAGGTTACAATGGAAGAGAAGCAGGTAAAGATACGGGGAGGACTGCATATGTCGGATAAGAGGAATGACTATATCACGTGGGATGAATATTTTATGGGCGTAGCCAAGCTTTCCGCCATGCGGTCGAAGGACCCCAGCACACAGGTGGGAGCCTGCATTGTCAGCGACGATAATAAAATTTTGTCCATGGGATACAACGGCTTTCCGAAGGGATGCCCGGACGATGAATTCCCATGGGGGAAAGATCACGAGTCGGATGATCCTTACAATGCAAAATATTTTTACACCACCCACAGCGAGCTGAATGCAATACTTAATTACAGGGGCGGCAGCCTGGAGGGCAGCAAGCTTTATGTGACGCTGTTTCCCTGCAACGAATGTGCAAAGGCAATTATCCAGGCCGGGATCAAGACCCTGGTTTACGACAGCGACAAATACGGCAATACACCGGCGGTACGCGCATCCAAGCGCATGCTGGATTCGGCAGGGGTCAGATATTATCAGTACAATCAGACGGGAAGAAAGATAGAGGTTTCATTATAGAATGAAATTTTTACTGGCGGCAATCAACGCAAAATATATCCATTCCAATCTGGGAATTTACAGCCTTATCAAGTATGCGCAGGACATGTTTGCAGGCAGGAAAGCGCAGGGAGAGGAGTTCCGGGAGATACAGATAGAGATGGGGGAATATACCATCAACCATCAGATGGAATTGATATTACAGGATATTTACAGACGCAGTCCAGATGTGGTGGGATTTTCCTGCTACATCTGGAATATTCTTTATGTGAAGGAACTTGTCAGGGATTTGAAAAAGGTGCTGCCGCAGGTGCGGATCTGGCTCGGCGGTCCGGAGGTTTCCTACGATGCGGAAGCGGTCCTCAGGGAACTGCCCGAGGTGGAGGGAATTATGACGGGCGAGGGGGAAGAGACCTTCTATCACCTGGTGGAGCAGTATATGGCGGGAGAAGCTCCGGAAACTCTCCCTTCCGCCCGGCCTGGACTGGTTTTCAGGAAAAAAGACGGCGGCATTTATACTGGGAAGCCGGCTCCCCTGATGGATTTGAGCCGGATTCCTTTTTCTTATGGGAGCCTTGAAGGACTGGAACATCGGATTATTTACTATGAGAGCAGCCGGGGCTGTCCCTTTTCGTGCAGCTACTGCCTTTCTTCCATTGACAAGACGGTGAGGTTTCGGGATCTTGACCTTGTGAAGAAGGAGCTTTCCTTTTTTCTGGAAAAACGTGTGCCTCAGGTGAAATTTGTGGACAGGACTTTTAACTGCAGGAAAAGCCATTCCATGGAGATTTGGAAGTTTATCCTGGAGCATGATAACGGGGTAACAAACTTTCATTTTGAAATATCTGCGGACCTTTTGGATGAGGATGAGATGGCGCTGATGGAACAGATGAGGCCGGGATTAATCCAGCTTGAAATCGGCGTCCAGACCACGAATCCAGATACCATCCGGGAGATCCGAAGGAAGATGGATCTCGTGAAACTCGAAAACAATGTGCACCGGGTCAACAGCTTCCACAATATCCACCAGCACCTCGATCTGATTGCCGGACTGCCCTGCGAGGACTACGCGAGCTTCAGAAAGTCATTTAACGATGTTTACCGCATGGAGCCGGAGCAGCTTCAGTTGGGTTTCCTGAAGGTGCTGAAGGGTTCCTACATGGAGGAAATGGCCGGAGAATATGGCCTGCTCTATAAGTCACAGCCTCCCTACGAGGTACTTTCCACCAAATGGCTCAGTTACGGAGATGTAATCAGGTTAAAAGGCGTGGAGGAGATGGTGGAGGTCCACTATAACAGCGGACAGTTCAGAACGGTTTTGAAGGAGCTTGTGAGGGAATTTGACGGGCCTTTTGACCTGTTTCAGGCGCTTGCCGGTTACTATGAGGAAAACCGGATTACGGGAATCAGCCACAGCCGTCTGGCCCGCTATGAGATTCTGTTCCGGTTCATCAATGAAACGGTGCCGGATCTTCAGAACGGGGGAAAGGCGGAACGGTACCGTGATCTTTTGATGTACGATCTCTATCTTAGGGAGAATGTGAAAAGCCGTCCTTCATTTGCAAGGGAACAGTCACTGTTTAAGGAGGCCGTAAAGCAGTTTTTCATAGGCGAGGCAAAAAGCCCGGTACTTCTGAAGGGATATGAGGAGTACGATTCACGGCAGATCAGCAAGATGGCCCATGCCGAGGGAATGGGAGACGGCAGCGTGGTTCTGTTTGACTATAAGAACAGGGACGCCCTGCTGGGGAATGCCAGGGCATTCAGGCTGGTTTTTAGAGACGGACGTCTTATACCGGCAGAGATTTGACAAACTAAAATACACAGGAGGTAACTGATGCCAAGGGAGACAAAGGCACAGAGGGATGAGCGGGTCCGGAGGATTCTTAAATTGCTGGATCAGGAATACGGGACAGACTACCGCTGTTATTTAAACCATGAGACACCGTGGCAGCTTCTGATTGCGGTGATTATGAGCGCGCAGTGTACCGATGCCAGGGTGAATATCGTAACGGCCGATTTGTTTAAAAAATATGATACGCTTGAGAAATTCGCAAACGCCGATTTAAAGGAGCTGGAAAAAGACATCCACTCCACCGGCTTTTACCATATGAAGGCAAAAAATATTATCGCCTGCTGTAAATCGCTGGTCGAAGATTTTGGCGGAGAAGTTCCGGGAACGATAGAAGAACTTACCTCTCTTGCGGGGGTGGGGAGAAAGACAGCCAATGTAATCCGGGGAAATATTTACGATGAGCCGAGTATTGTGGTGGACACCCATGTAAAGCGGATTTCCCGAAAACTGGGTCTGACAAAAGAGGAGGACCCTGAAAAGATCGAATATGATCTGATGAAGGTTCTGCCGAAAGAGCACTGGATTTTGTGGAATATCCAGATTATTACACTGGGCAGGAGCATCTGCATTGCCAGAAGTCCCAGATGCAGCGAGTGTTTCCTGAGAGAGAACTGCCCCGGTGCGGAGACGGAAACGGTTAAAAAGGGCCGGAAAAGCACAAAATAACAGTTTAGGAAATGTTATTTTTAAATAATGAGAGAAAGCAGGAATAAATTTGGAAGAATCTGCACACATAATAAGGGAAGAAACGAAAACCCGGGAGCAGACGGCCGGAGTATTCTGCCAAGGCCCGGACACATACGTGGCAGTTGATCTGGAAACAACCGGCCTGGATCCGAAACAGGATAAAATCATAGAAATTGGAGCCGTCCTTGTCTCGGGAGGGAAAGTCGTGAAGACGTTTTCCACCCTCGTCAATCCGAGGAGGGAACTGGATGAACGGATCGAGGAGCTGACCGGCATCACCGCAGACATGGTGGACGACGCGCCGGATATCGATGAAGTGATCGGCCGTATTGTGGAGTTCTGCGGAGAGCTTCCGATTCTGGGACACCATGTTATCTTTGATTACAGTTTTCTGAAGCGGGCCGCCGCCAATAAGGGGCTTTCTTTTGAAAAAAAAGGGATCGATACGCTGACGCTCTGCCGCCGGTTTATGCCGGAGGAGGAGAGGAAGAATCTGGGCAATGCCAGCCGTTATTACAGAGTAAAACAGGAGGGCGCCCACCGCGCAATGGCGGATGCTATGACGGCCCATCTACTGTACCAGGCCGTCAAAAAAATACATTTTTCCACAATGCCGGAGGTGTTTTCCTGTAAACCTTTAGTATATAAGGTAAAAAAAGAGCAGCCGGCGACAAAAAAGCAAAAAGAAGTCTTGCGGGATTTACTAAAATATCATAGAATAAACGTATCTGCGCAGATAGACTACCTCTCACGGAACGAAGTTTCGAGGATGACGGATAAAATTATCTCACAGTATGGAAGAATAAAAAGAGGTGATAAGGAATGTTTAACTTCAGTGATAAAAGGACAAGGAAAGTAGTATCTTCCGTTGTTATTATCGTTATAGTTCTTGCAATGGTAGGTGGAACTATACTCGCCGGTTTATCAATGGCAATGTAAACCGCACAATTCGACAGGACGCGGGAATGCGTCACAATTGGAATGAATGCGGTGAACGGTCCGTACCGGACATATCTTACCGCAATTGTTATTGGAATAGGGGCATATATATGAAAAAGAAATTTTGGATTGCCGGCGCAGCGGCCTGTCTGCTGGCAGCCGGGGTACTTCTGCTTCCGCCGGAAACGGCTGCCGCGGGCACGCTTCCAGCCGGCATTAAAGTGGGAAACTTTGATTTGACCGGTATGACCGGGGAAGAAGCGGATCAGAAGATTGAGGAATATGTAGAAGGAATGTCGAACCAGGAGATTACCCTGACGATCGACGGGAATGAGATCACCACAACGGCGGAGGAACTGGGATTTTCCTGGACCAATAAAGAGGAGATCGAGGAAGCAGCCGAGAAGTACGCCGGAGGAAATCTGCTGGAACGGTACTTAAATCTTAAGAGTCTTGAGAAACAGCCGCTTAAACTGGATGTGGAGATTTCTGTGGACGCCGCGAAAGTGGCGGAATTTGTCGAAAGCAAATGCAGCGCCTTTGTAAGGGAAGCGAAGGATGCCGAGATTAGCAGGGTGGACGGGGCATTCCAGATCACGGATTCCGTGGTTGGCCTGGCCGTGGATATAGATGCGACGAAGAAAGCACTCGACGAGGCGCTTAAAGGCGGGCTGAACAATCCTGTGACAGTGGCGGCGGTTGTAACCGAAACCCAGCCGGCGAGAAAGTCGGAAGATCTGGCCATGATCCAGGATGTGCTTGGAACCTTCAGCACCAATTTCAGCACCGGCAATATTTCAAGATCTAAAAACCTGACAAACGGCTCGTCAAAGATTAACGGCGTCGTACTGATGCCGGGCGAAGAATTCTCCGCCTATACTCTTTTGACCCCATTTACCATCGCCAACGGATATGCGGCTGCCGGTTCCTATGAGAACGGCCGCGTGGTTGATTCGATCGGCGGAGGTTCCTGTCAGCTTTGCACAACTATGTACAATGCGGCGCTTCAGGCCGAGATGGATATTACGGACAGGCAGAACCATTCCATGCTTGTAGCATATGTGAAACCATCACAGGATGCCGCCATCGCCGGAACCATCAAGGATCTGAAGTTTAAAAACCCATACGACACGCCTGTTTATATTGAAGGCGGCGTAAGCGGCGGCACCTTGACATTTACAATTTATGGAAAAGAGACAAGACCGGCGAACCGTGAGGTGAAATATGTGTCTGAGACTTTGGGCACATCGGATCCGGGAGCGCCCACGATCAAGGTAGATCCGTCCCTCAGACCAGGAGCAAAAGTTCTTGAGCAGTCCGCTCACAGAGGACTCCGCTCCAGATTGTGGAAATATGTTTATGTCGACGGAGTGGAGACAGAGAAAGAGATCCTCCACACCGATAACTATATGGCATCGAAAGCAATTTACCGTGTAGGCCCTGAGGCGCCTGTGATCGCATCGGTTGTACCGACGACGCCGGAACAGCCGGAAGCGCCCGCCGAGACCCAGGCCCCGCCTTCCGGTCCGGCATCCGACGGCCCTGCTTCCGAGATTGTGGCTCCACCGGCAGCGGAACCGGCCCCGGCTCCGGCACCAGAACCGGCTCCGGCACCAGCAGCAGAACCGGCGCCACCGGCCCCGGATGCGGGAGCATGATGATGGGTATGGGAATGGCTGAAGTGTCCGGCGTTATGGAAGCCGGGCAGGATTTGGTAGCGGCAGGGTACATAGCGTTAAAGGGTACGTCTGTAATTGCCGCTGAAAGAGAAGAAGAACTGCTTGCACGCTTTTCGACGCAATTTGTAAAGCGCTGCCAGAGCTTATATGAAATCCGGGGACTGTTTCAGCTCCCCGGTATTTCAGCTTCGGAAACAACGGAAGATTTTGCAGCTGAAGTTTCTACAGCTCAAGTTTTTGAAAGCGCAGGAGCTGCGTCCTGGTGTCTGGCCGGAGAAGGCGGGATTATGACGGCGCTGTGGGATTATTTTGACGGGTTCGGCCTGGGGTTTAGGATAGAACTGCGCAGACTCCCAATCCTGCAGGAGACGGTGGAAGTCTGCGAGGTGTTTGACGTAAACCCGTACAGGCTGCAATCGGAGGGATGCGCGCTCCTCACAGCCGCAAACGGCGGCGCGCTGGTAAGCAAACTGGAGAAAAAGGGAATTCATGCGGTAGTACTCGGGAGGACGGAGAAGGGAATTAAAAGGCAGATTTTTAACGGCGAGATACAAACATTCCTGGATCGGCCAAAACCCGATGAACTATATAAAGTGACTGCCAAAAGCACGGAGAAGGGCGAAAGCGCCGTGGAGGGCAGTGAAACGAAACTCAATTAACAGGAGGTAAACTATGAGAGAAAGAATTTTAGCGGTCATTGAGAAAAACAGCAAGATCAGCGTTAAAGAGCTGGCGGATTTATTAGGTGAGAATGAAGCCGCGGTCGCGGCCGAGATCGCTGAGATGGAGAGTGAGCATGTCATCTGTGGTTACCACACCCTGATTAATTGGGATAATACAGATGAAGAGAAGGTGATTGCTCTCATCGAGGTGAAGGTTACGCCTCAGCGCGAGATGGGATTCGACAAAATCGCAGAGAGAATCTACCAGTACAGCGAAGTTAAATCTGTATATCTTATGTCCGGCGGTTATGATTTTACCGTTATGCTTGAGGCAAAGACCATGAGGGCGGTAGCCCAGTTCGTATCTGAAAAACTGTCTACAATAGACTCTGTGCTCAGCACGGCTACCCATTTTGTACTTAAAAAATATAAAGACCATGGCACCGTACTCTGCGACGGGCCCCAGGATGAAAGGATGATGATCGTACCGTGAGAAACCCCTTATCAGATACAATAGTGGATATTCCGCCTTCCGGAATCCGCAAATTTTTTGACGTAGTAAGCGAGATGAAGGGAGCGATCTCCCTTGGTGTGGGAGAACCCGATTTTGACACTCCCTGGCACGTCCGTGAGGAGGGAATTTATTCCCTTGAAAAAGGACGTACCTTCTATACCTCCAATGCAGGGCTCAAAGAGCTGAAGGTGGAGATTTGTAATTACCTGAAGCGCCGCATGCATGTGGAGTATGATTTTAATAAAGAGGTACTTGTAACCGTGGGCGGCAGCGAGGCCATCGATATTGCCCTGCGCGCCATGTTAAATCCGGGGGAGGAAGTCCTGATCCCCCAGCCCAGCTACGTTTCCTATGTGCCCTGTGCCACGCTGGCAGGCGGCAAACCGGTTGTAATCGAACTGGAGGAAAAGGATCAGTTTAAACTGACCAAAGAAAAACTGCTGGAGAAGATTACACCGAATACGAAGGTCCTGATTCTTCCATTTCCCAACAACCCTACGGGTGCTATCATGGAGAGGGAAGAGCTGGAGGAGATTGCAAAGGTAATCGAGGAGAAGGACATCTTTGTAATCAGCGATGAGCTGTATGCCGAGCTGACTTATAAAGGAGAGCATGTATCGATCGCCGCAATCCCGGGCATGAGGGAGAGAACCGTTCTGATTAACGGTTTTTCCAAGGCCTATGCCATGACGGGATGGAGAATCGGTTATGCGGCGGCACCGGAGCTGATTCTGACCCAGATGCTGAAAATTCATCAGTTTGCGATTATGTGTGCCCCGACCACCAGCCAGTATGCGGCCGTGGAAGCCCTGAAGAACGGTGATGAAGACATTGCCAGGATGAAAAAGGCCTATGACGAGAGAAGAAAATATCTGATGCGGGCCTTTAAGGATCTGGGCATGGACTGTTTTGAACCGTACGGTGCATTCTATATGTTCCCATGCATTAAGCGGTTCGGAATGACTTCCGACGAGTTTGCCAACAGGCTCCTGCAGGAGGAGAAGATTGCCATCGTTCCGGGAACCGCATTCGGTGACTGCGGCGAGGGATATCTGCGTGTATCCTATGCGTATTCCCTGGAAGATCTTCAGAAGGCGATTGGACGGATCAGGCGCTTTGTAGACAGACTGGACGGAAAGGCGGCGCAGTAACAGTGAATATTGTTTTATATGAACCTGAGATGCCGATGAATACGGGCAATATTGGGAGGAGCTGCGTGGCAACGGACACGCGGCTCCACCTGATTGAGCCGCTGGGATTCCGTCTCAGTGATAAAGAGATCAAGAGGGCGGGGCTGGATTACTGGCCCCATCTTGATGTGACGGTTTACAGTGATTATAAGGATTTCCTGGACCGCAATCCGGGAGTAAAGATTTATATGGCTACGACAAAAGCGCCGAATGTGTATTCCGATGTGAAATACGAACCGGACTGCTATATTATGTTCGGACCGGAGAGCCGGGGAATTCCGGAGGACATTCTGGTGGAGAACCAGGAGACCTGCGTCAGGATTCCAATGTGGGGAGAAACACGTTCCCTGAACCTTTCCAATTCTGTGGCCATCATCCTTTACGAGGCGCTGAGACAGAATGGATTTGAGCAGATGACCATGGAAGGCCATCTGAGGAATTTTGACTGGAAATAAAAGAATATTCCGGCCGGATACCGGCGGAAAATAAAATTACCGTTTTACCGGAGAAGAACACAGGAGGCAAGGATATGATTATACAGAGTGAAAGAGTCTGGGTGGCAGGGCAGTTTGCGCCGCTGCAACTGGAAGTTCAGTCGGGTGTGATTCAGGGGATCCTGCCATATGGGGATCAGGAAGCGGACGAGGATTACGGCACGGACCGTATCGTTCCCGGCTTCATTGACGTACACACACACGGAGCCTACGGTTTCGACACAAATGATGCAGAACCGGCAGGCCTCAGGGACTGGGTCAGGAGAGTGCCGGAGGAGGGTGTGACGGCAATTCTGCCCACCACCGTTACCCAGATGCCCGAAATCCTTACGGCCGCCTTAAAGAATGTGGCCGAGGTGATGGAAGAAGGCTACGAGGGAGCCGAAATTCTGGGGATTCACTTTGAAGGGCCCTACCTGGATATGGAATATAAAGGCGCACAGCCTCCCGAGGCGATTGCAGCTCCCTCCGCCGAGCAGTTCCGGGAATACCAGAAGGCGGCAAAGGGGATGATACGCTATATTACCCTGGCGCCGGAGCACGACGAGGGGCTGTCGCTGACCAAATACTGTGCCAAGACCGGCGTGGTTGTCAGTATCGGCCATTCCGCGGCTACGTATGAGGAGGCAGTGCTGGCCATTGCAAACGGAGCTACGTCCATGACCCATGTCTATAACGGAATGACACCGTTTAACCACAGGGCTCCGGGACTGGCAGGCGCGGCCCTGCGCATCAGGGATATCTACGGTGAGATAATATGTGACGGCTGTCACTCCCATCTGGCGGCCTTAAATAATTACTTCACGGCCAAGGGAAGGGATTTTGCCATCATGATCACGGATTCTCTCCGCGTAAAATCATGTGAACCGGGAGGCCGGTTTGACCTGGGAGGCCATGCAATTGAAGTGGGGAAGGACGGCCTGGCAAGGCTGAAAGAATCCGGAACAATCGCCGGAAGCACCCTGAAGATGAACCGTGGCCTGAAACTCCTTGTGGAGGAAGCGATGGTGCCGTTTGACGCCGCACTCAACTCCTGCACCGTCAACCCGGCCAGATGCCTGAGAGTGGACGACAGAAAAGGAAGACTGGCAACAGGGTATGATGCGGATATGGCGGTTCTGAACGACGGTTACGAGGTAATCCAGACGTACTGCAGAGGCGAAAAACAGTTACCGGGTTGATGCGGTGCATAAGCGGGCAGAGAAATTCAGTTAACAAGCAGACAGATGACAACTAAAAAGCATGCGGTTAAATTCACCTTATGAAACCTGAATTTAACCGCATGCTTTTTAGTGCTCCTGCCGTTTCGGTAACCCCTATTTGACAAAAACAATTTGGATTGCTATGATAAACTCGACTAAAGGGAGAAACGGAATTAAAAGAAGAAACGGGGACGGAAATAAATGAAGCTTAACGATATCAGGGATTACCTTAATACACTGCTGGCATCATTTTCGGCGGTTCTTGATCTGGAATTGACGATTTTGAGCTCAAATCCTCTGGAACGTGTCGCGGCTACGGGAGAATGGTATCAATCGGATCTTGTCTGCTATGAGAATAACCGTCTGATTCCCCAGTGGCAGAACAGCTATACCATGAAGGTGATTGAGACGGGAAAACCCATTATCGCGCTCGATACAAAAGAGTTCGTATTTGCGTTTCCTAATATGAGAAAAAAAGTGGACAGCCGCTTTTATTCGGTTATTGCCTATCCAATCAATACGAGAGAAGGACTGGAAGGCGTGATTGTCATTGCCTCGTTCGATGAAGAGCAGCATCGGATTATCGTGGAAAAAGAGAAGCAGCTCATGGCTTATCTTGGAAAAATATCAGATTTGATATCGAGCAAGCTGGAGCAGGAGATGCTGATCGAACAGATGCAGATCATGAACAATCAGTTGACTTCGGTTGTCGAAGCGATGGAGGATGGGATTCTTCTGTACTCACCGTCGGTGGGGATCTGCCAAAGCAATATGTATGCACAGAAATATCTGCATTTTAACGATCCTGAACTAAAGGACGCACTGCTTCCGGAGGTTATCTCGGTTGCGCTCCGTACAACAGAGGAGCGGCCTGTCCAGGTTCAGGAAATACATAAAAACATAGACGGTTTCCAGTACTTACTCCAGGTAAAGACAAAATTTATCCGGGACAGTGAGGGATGCGTCCTCTGCATTATTAATCCCTTCTCCCAGATTCAGAACAGTATTACACAGAATGAACAGGAGGGGCTTGGCGTTGCAGAGAAGCTTGTCTTTTCCGGAAAGAAAATGCGTACATTGGTAAACCAGGCGAAAATAGCGGCGCAGCACGCGTCAAATGTTCTGATAACCGGTGAGAGCGGAACAGGAAAAGAAATGTTCGCCCGCCTGATTCACTCGGAGAGTCCCAGAAAAGCCCATCCGTTCGTCGCAATGAACTGCGCCGCCATCCCGGAATCCCTGATGGAGAGCGAACTGTTCGGATATGAGGAGGGGGCCTTTACCGGGGCAAGGAAGGGCGGGAAGATTGGAAAAATCCAACTGGCTAACCACGGCACTTTTTTTCTGGACGAAATTGGGGACATGCCCCTGTACCTCCAGGCAAAACTGCTCCGCGTCCTGAGTGAAAGAAAGGTGGATCGTATCGGAAGCAGTTCCAGCTCCCTTATTAATGTCGATGTGAGAATTATTGCAGCGACAAACAGGAACCTGGAGGAAATGATAGAGAGAAAGGAATTCAGGGAAGATTTATACTACCGCCTGAATGTGGTTCCCCTCCACCTTCCGCCCCTCAGGGAACGCCCGGATGATATCCCGTTTCTGATTCAGCATTTTATAGTAAAGTATAATAAAATCCTGGAAAAGGAGATTCGTGCGGCATCGGCGTCCGTGATGGAAAAGATGATAAATTATCAGTGGCCCGGCAATGTCAGGGAGCTGGAAAACAGTATCGAATATATGATGACTTTCGAAAAAAGTCCGGTACTCTCGCTTGAGGTCCTCCCTCAGAAAATCAGTGGTCTCAATAATGAGACCTTACAGACTTCCAGGAAGCCGGAGGAAGAACTGGCCTGTTTTCCGCTGAAAAAAAGGGTTCAGATGAAAGAACAGGAAATTCTCCGTAGTTTTGCGGCACGCTATGGGGGGCATCCCACCAAGGAACAGGTAAGGGAAATCTGTAAATGTCTCGAAATCAGTGTTGCATCGTATTACAGGAAGATGGGAACTGCGGTTGACCGTGATACTTAAATAACTGAAAAATAATAGGGGTGGTCTGAATAGCCGGAAGACGGTTATCAGGCCACTTTTTTCTTTAACAGGATAGTCTCAAAAATAAGAATTAGCATACATATAG
>CATWBR010000072.1 GCA_958349075.1 uncultured Clostridium sp. | reverse complement strand
GTTCCTATAAAACCACATTTTAAAGAGAAGAAAAAGGAGAGAATAATTATGAAAAAGACATTCAAGACATCATGGAAAAAAGCAGCGGCAGTAACACTGGCGGCAGTGACGGCACTCACACTTTTCGGATGCGGCTCAGGAAGCGGCAGCACTCCGGCTTCAACGGCAGCGGCAGGAGAGACGGCCGGCAGCGAGGCAGGCGGTGAAGAGGCAAAGGAACCGGCGGAAGTGACCACGGTAAAAGTCGGCGTAGTCGGCGAATACAATGCACAGTGGGATACAATCAACGAACTTCTCAAGGACGACGGAATTCAGGTGGAACTGATGAAATTCACCGATTATGCAGCTCCAAACCGTGCTTTAAATGACGGGGAAATCGATCTGAATGCATTCCAGCATAAGGCATTCCTGGCAAATGATGTGGCTCAGAAGGGATACGATATCGTAGATATTGGAGATACAATTATTGCTCCGCTTTCCATCTATAATAATAAGAAGAAAATCTCTTCCATCGATGACATTAAAGACGGAGATGTGATTGCCATTCCAAGCGATCTGACAAACGGAGGCCGTGCTCTCAAACTGTTGGAAGAGGCCGGTTTCATCGTATGTGATCCGGAAAAAGGATTTGTACCGACAAAAGCCGATATTACAGAATACAAAGTTAAGATCGATATCAAAGAGGCGGAGTCCGCAACCCTGGCAAACATTCTTCCTGACTGTGCGGCGGCGATCATCAACGGCGGAAACGCATTTACAGCAGGACTTAACCCGATCGAAGACACAATTTACACCGAAAATGTAGATAAGACAACAAATGAGGCAGTACCTCAGTTAATCAACGTAGTCGTTGCCCGTACTGCCGATAAGGACAATGAAGTTTACAAGAAAATCGTAGATGCTTACCATACGGCGGAGGTAAAGAAGACGATTGAGGATGCATACCAGGGCGCTTTCATCTGCGCATGGGATGATGCAGAATAATCACTGAGGAAAAGGTGCGCCAAGCCGGCACGGATGGAGGGTAAAATGGCATTAAAACAGTATGTAACAGACGAAAAAGATTACCTTGTCAGCCTGAGAAGATATTTTCATGCTCATCCTGAAGTAAGTCTGAAGGAATATAATACATGCAGGAGAATAGAGGAGGAGCTGGATAAAATCGGCCTTCCCCATGAGAGAATCGGCGAGACGGGCGTGTATGCCTGGATCGACGGAGAAAAGGGCGAAGGGAAAACCATTGCCCTCCGGGCCGACATGGATGCACTGGCCATGGAAGACTTAAAAACGGTGGAGTATCATTCACAGAATGAGGGATTCTGCCATGCCTGCGGCCACGACGGCCATACGGCCACACTTCTGACGGCGGCCAAGATCTTAAATGCAAAAAAGGGAGAATTCGGCGGGCATATCCGTCTTTTCTTCCAGCAGGCGGAGGAGATTGGGCAGGGAGCCAGACAGTTTGTCGGAGCCGGACTTCTGGACGGTGTGGACCGGGTGTTCGGAACGCATGTGAGCAGCGCCCTCGATACGGGAAAAATTTCCCTGACAAAGGGGCCTCAGAATGCAAGCTGTGATTACTTTAAAATCACCATAACCGGCAGAGGCGCCCATGTCTCAAAACCTCATCTTGGAATCGACGCCGCTTACATCGCATCCCAGATCGTTGTGGGACTTCAGAGCATAGTGGCCAGAAACACGGATCCGCTGGAAACGGTAGTGGTAGGTGTCGGCGTGATCAAGGCGGGGACCCAGTACAATATCGTGGCGGAACATGCAGAGATTGAGGGAACCACCAGAAGCTTCAGCCCCGAAGTAAGAAAATTTACCAATGACAAGGTGGTTCAGATCGCCGTACAGACGGCCAAACTCTATGGCGCCGAGGCGGAAGTGGAAATCCGCGATTATGCGGCTCCCCTTGTAAATGACGAACAGGTGGTGGCGGAGGTCACCGCCGTCACCGAGAAGATCCTTCCGGCGTCCGGAATCATCAGTAACTATGAAAAGGCGCTGGGGGCCGATGACTTTGCCGATTATTTGGCGGCTGCAAAAGGAATGTATGCCTTTGTGGGAACCCATAATCCCGGGGAGCCGAATACCGGTGTGGCACACCATCACGGACTTTTTGATCTCGATGAAAACGGGCTGCTGATCGCATGCAATGTGTATGTGGATTATGCGCTCTGGGTGCTTCAGGAGATGTAACGGGACAGCGCTGCAGGGAAATAACGGTGTAGTAAAATAACGGTGCTGGGAAATAACGATGCGGCAGGCCGAGAATAAATCGGTGTTCAGCTAAATGTATGGCGCGGGCCGCCAGGAACAGTGTGGAGAAATCATGACACTGTCCCTGGCGGCCTTTTGCTGAAGGCGGTAGCCAAAAAAGAATTCAAATGTTACAATAGAAGCAGAGGACAGGGGGAGAAACGATGACAGGAGACATTCTGTATGGTTTATTTGAAGACTATATAAAAGGCACACCGGCATACGTACCGGTCCTGCTTGCAATATTTTTGATTCTGCTTGGCAAGTGGATCCTTAAAAAGGAGCATCATTTACCACGTTATATGGTGTTTATCACGGTTTCGGAAGGCGTTTTAGCGGAAGCCGCAGGCGTGGTCTGGGCAGTTCTGCCGGAGGGGGAAGACAAGAAAGAAGTTATTTTGGGGCTTTGCCTTTCTCTGATGGTTTTATTATGCCTCTATGGCCTGGCGGAGTATATACGGATCGAGGTGCAGTTGCACCGGGGCAGGAGATTCAGCGATACCCTGCGGATAGACTATGATACTATTAAGGCATGGAAGACTGTAGCTGCGCTGAGCGGGAGGAAAATGACGGCAAAGCAGAACGCGAGGTGTAAAAAATATAAGGTGTTTCTGCTGATTACCCTGGGAAATTTAAGCGCCGCGGAGCCCCTGATCGAATCCTTGAAAGAGGACAAAGCAAGGTATCATTTTTTAATGAATCTGCTCCGGCTCCGGCAAGGGAAGACGGAAGAGGCATCTGTCCATGCCAGGAGGGCGGAGGAGGCGTGCACGGCCGATACGGATCCCCTCATTCATGTGCAGATCCTTCATAACAGGGCCGTGAGCCTGATTAGCCGGGGATATTACCGGGATGCCGACAAGGCTCTCAAGAGTACGCTGCAGTTTGTGGAAGAACGGAAAATCCGGGATAAAGAACTGCTGCTGATCATTTATTATAATTATGCCTTTAACCGGATCCGGATCGAGGGGCGCAGTGCGGACTGGAGGGCTATCATCGACGAACTGCAGACGCATCTGAACATGGCTCATCCGATTGAATACCTGTCGCTGTCAAACATCAGGCTGGAGCTGATGCGGGAAGCGGAGGAGCCGGCCGGCAATTTAAATCAGATGGTCAACAGCGGTTTTGAAAGAATCATCCGCGACAAAAGGCTGCCTGAAAAAAATAAGGTGGTCCTGGCGGCCAGTACGGCGCGGATTGTCTGGGCTTCGGGGCTGGATCCCCGTCCCTGCATTCATTATCTGGCAGCCCGGAAAGAGATCCTTCTGAGTCTTCCGCTCCCCGTCAGGTATGAGAGTATGAAGCAGATTAACATTATGTTCGGAGAACTTTTCGGCTGTCCCTCAGAAGAAGAAGCCGCACTCAGGGAATATGCGTTCTGGTACAGAAAGAATCAGGCGATTCCGGATTTAGAACGGTATCTGGGCTCTTCAGAGCTGCCGTCGGTCTCCATCTATTCCCGGATCCACCTGCTGAAGGAACTGGCGGCACTGCAAAAAGAACATCTAGAGCAGTACGAACTGAAGCATTTTATGGCCCTGATGCAGGACGCCGCCGCTCTGTGTGATGAGAATTCCCTTTTGCCGGAGGGACTTCAGTGCAGGCTCAATATCATGGACGAGCTCTGCGGTGTGCAGAACCTGGATCACAATTTTAAGGCGGCCCATGCGGACATCATGTGGGAGCAGCTCGGCTGGGTGGAGGCGCATCTGGACGAGATGACGGAAACTTCCCAGTTAGCGGAGGTTTATCTCAGGCTGAGTTTTTACTGCTTCCATCTGGATGATTACGACAGATGTGTCCTGTATTATGAACGGGTCAGGAAATGTATGGACAGCATCTCGCTGGAGCATTTCGCACCATGGCTCCACCGGTATTATATGGTGGTGTGTTTCATTGCCCGCAGTCAGTATTTTTACAGGGCGGTCAAGAGGATTCAAAGCAGCAAAGAGATAGAGACATATGAGGCTCCGTTCCGTCTGTGGTTTGAGCAGGCGTTCACGGAGGACGGACTGATGATGTCGGCATTGCTCGGCCGGTTTATGGGGGCGGAGGAGACAATCCCGGTAAAAGTGAAGACGTGGGAGGAGCCGGCCGCAGGACCGGAAAATGCAGAAACCGTGCTGCGCAGGCATTTCTGGCTCACGATTCAGCCGATCGGCCTGGAGATGGACTTTACATACCGGCAGTTTCCATTGGAAGAAAACCCCGCCCATTGCTATTTTGTACTGGAACGCCATCCAATGCAGACCGGGGAGTCAAATGTGATAAAACGGAGCGCCGCGCAGACCGGAACTATCCCTTCCGAAGTTCATTTGCTGGCGTTTAAACCGGACAGCCTGCCGGAACAGGAAAAAACATTTTTCGATACGGTTTACAATCTCATCATATCTCATCTGGAGGGACCGTGTCCGGAACGAAAGGAACTGGAACGCATGTTTTCCCGGGTCTGTCTTCCCAGGCAGATTCCGTAATTGATTTTTCTGTTATCCATTTATTGGCAATACTTTGCCGGTTTGTTTTTAAAGAAACCGTTTGCACTTCCAAACAAAATAAAGTATAATGACTACGAGCAAATATTATATATGGCAAACCCGTCGAAAGGCGGCGGCGCAAAGCTAGAGGGTCTAAGTAGAAGTATATGACAGCCAGTTGCAATCATTTTGAATGCGTGTCGAGCAGATACCCCTGATTTTGGTGTCTGCTTTTTTCAGTATTGCGTTCATTGACCGCGGTAATCGGTGCATGCGGCATCCGGGCTACCGTTGATTGTCGATGAAAAATCTGTGAAATGCGCTTTTTTCGTTGTTAGACTGCTGATATACCTTCACGAGGATGTTTAAGACAGGTGCAGGCTCCGGGGTGATATTATTGTTCGCATATGGCAGCGGAAGGGGAGAAGTATAGAACAAGTATGGAAACCATTGAGAGAATCGAAGAATTAAAGCTCGAAATTGAGAAACAGGAAAAGTTCATAGAGAGCGAGAATGAGAAGATTGAGAAAGTAAAAATGTGCTGTGCCAGGGTTGCCGGATTACTCTGTACGTGGAGCACAAGGATTGCAGCGGAAATCACGCAGCAGAATTTTGAACAGCTAATCGAGTTCCAGCCAGATGAGATCGGAGAAAAAGAAATCGAAGAGCTGGAGAAAGAAGTTCTAAAACTTTTACAGAAACAGTCGGAAAAGATGGAAACACTGGTCTTTAACAAAGAAATATGGCCGCATATTGACTGCAGGATGCGTGTGAATCTGGATGAGAGGCTCCGCAACGCCCAGTTTGAGCTGAAAGGAATTGAGAATAAGATGCTGGACGGCACCAGGGCACAGCTCCGCAAAAGGGCGCTGCAGATGGAGGAGGCCAAAAACCTCTGCAGCCGTATGGAACAGGCGGTGCTGTCTGTGGAGTCATGGGAGAAGCTGTTTTTGATGTTCATGGAGGATATGGAGATAAGACGCCAGACGGGAATGGACGATACATTTTATCTGATGGAACGCGAGGATATCCGCAGAAAACTACAGACCTGCTTTGAGTTTTCGGATATAATCTGCCAGTCACTGGAAGAAAAATTATGTTCCTCTATCCGGGAGTTCGTGAGCTGCCTGGGGAATTGCCTGATCGGGTACGAGTTCCATTTTTCCAGGAATCTTTGGAACAGAACAAAGACAACGGCCGTCTACACGGGTGAGATCCAGTTATCGGACGAAATAACGGAGGAGATATCCAGATACGCGGCGGGAATTATGTTTATAGAAAAGCATTTGCACAATATTGAGCTGGCGGATGAAAAAAGCAAAAAATTCCGGGCGGAGCTGGTGCGTCTCAACGATAAGGAAAAGGGAACGGGGAAACTGGTGATTTGAGAGGAATGGCGTCGGAGTGACGGCGTAAACCATTTGTGACGGAAATGCAGCAGAGATTATGAGACAGCTTTGGGAGGGTTCTTTATAATGGAATCCATACTTATATATAAATTGTACTAAAAATCGAGGAGGCCCGGCAGCGATAGAAATATCCTGCCGGGCCTTTTCATGATCATTGATCCGAACTTTGGAACAGACGGTCAAATTCTTCTTTTGTCAGGGATGCACCCTTTACACCCACTACGGCCGAGGCGGCGGTGTTGGCAATGCAGACAGCCTCCTTAAGGCTTTTCCCCATGCTCAGGGAGGCCATGACCGCTCCGATATGGGAATCGCCGGCTCCTATGGTATCTACGACCGGGGAAGGAACGCCATCCACATAGTAGGTATTTCCGGCGCGCTCCCTGCAATACGTCCCTTTTTCTCCCAACGTGATGATAACGGTGTTGGAGGTGAGTGAGAAAAGCTTTTCTGCTGCCGCTTCTACGGAGAGACAGCCGCTCAGGCTCCTTGCCTCGGGCTCATTGATATGAAGCACGGGATGAAGCGCATAGAGACGTCCTGTTTTTTCAGGACCAATCCGGATGCCTCTTGGTCCCGGAGCATAGAAGAGCTCCCTCTCGGGATGACATTCCAGATATTCGATCAGTTCCATTCCGGTCGGCTCTTCAATCTCCAGACCGCAGACGTAAACCATGTCATAGGCGGTATGGCTGAATGGTTCCATCCATTCCTTTCGGAAGGTGTATTCCGCACCGTGATACGACATAAAGGTCCTCTCGCCTCCCGCTTCCACCAGGCAGTAGCAGCAGCCGTTTTCCTGGCCCGGGACATGGACGGCAACGGGAAAGCCGTTCTTTTCCAGTTCCCTGGCGACGTAGTCTCCGTAAAAGCCGGTTCCGACAGGGGAAATCAGGGTCAGTGGAGCGTTAAAGAGCCGGATCATCGACGCCACATTATAAGCGCAGCCGCCCAGGGCCAGGGACTGGCTGCTGGGGTGGATATCCTCCTCTGTCTTTGGAAGGTGATCAATATTTATAATAATGTCGACACAGGTTGAACCGATGACCATAATGTTCTTCGGTTGAATGTCTGTGTGACGGACGGTACTGCCGTTTGAAAATTCTTTGCTGATAATGGATGCTTCGTCGTGAGCCAATTGAAAAACCTCCGTTCTGATATTGTTTCTATTTTAACAGTATAGCATAATAATTCAGGAAAACCGACAAAATTTTCACCATTTCCATTAAAATGTGATAGACTTATAAAAGAAAAACGGAGGCATAAAATGGATAAGACACTGCAATGCGAAACACAATATAAAAGAAGCGGGGACGGGAATATGGGAAGATACGCAGAAGGAGACGATCCCTACGCCAGGATCACTCAAATTGGGGATAACATACAGGAAAAACTGATCAGGATCCGGCGGGATCTCCACAAACATCCCGAGACCGCATGGCTTGAGATGAGGACATCGGCGGTGATCGCCGAAAAACTGACGCGGCTGGGCTATGAGGTTCTGACCGGAAAGGACGTGTGCAGAGAGGGAAGCCGGCTGGCTGTCCCGGACAGGGAGACTCTGGAGGAGCATTACAGAAGGGTAAAGGCCGAAGCGACCATAGAGAGAAAGAGAAACGAAGATGAGGGACTGGAGATACCCGGATACCCGGAATACCTTACAAGCGAGATGGAGAAGGGATACACCGGTGTTGTCGGTATCCTGCGGTGCGGGGACGGGCCTGTTGTGGCGCTGCGGTTTGACATTGATGCACTTCCAATGGAGGAAGACGCCTCGGAGGCGCACCGGCCGCACAGGGAAGGTTTCGCTTCCGTCAACCGTAAAATGATGCATGCCTGCGGCCACGACTGTCATGCGGCCATCGGGCTCGGAACTGCGGAAATCCTGGCCTCGATGCGCGAACAGCTCCATGGTACCGTTAAGCTTCTGTTTCAGCCCGGAGAAGAGGGGGTAAGGGGAGCGAACGCCATGGTGGCCGCAGGCCATCTGGACGGGGTGGATTATTTTGCCGGAACCCATGTGGCTCCCGATGATGCCGGGGATGACGGAGATGTGACGCCCGGAACCTACGGTTCCCTTGCCACGTGCAAATATGATGTCTTTTTCAGGGGAGAATCCGCCCATGCGGGAGGGTTTCCTGAGAAAGGGAGGAATGCCGTTCTGGCCGCGGCCCACGCAGTGGTCGGCCTGACCGGGATTGCACGCCACAGCGGCGGGATAACAAGAGTCAATGTCGGTATGATAAACGGAGGCACAAGCAGCAATGTGGTGGCGGATGAGGCCATGATTTCCATGGAGATCCGCGGTGAGACAACGGAGATTAACGGCTATATGGATCAGAGAGCCAGGGAAATCTGCCAGGCGGCGGCAATGATGGAGGGATGCACCTGTGAGATGACGCTGATGGGCCATGCCCCTTCCCAGGTGAGCGATATCCCGTTTGTCGAAAGGATTGCCGGTGTAGTGAGGGAGCATCTGCCTCAGTATTCCGTCAGCAGCACTCCAAATGCAAAGAACTGGGGCAGTGAGGATATCGGATTTATGATGAACCGTGTCCAGGAACAGGGAGGTCAGGCCGTCTACATGAGGACCACCACGGCGATGGCCTCACCGCAGCATACGGTTTTGTTTGATGTGGACGAGTCGGTCCTGAAAAAGGGAGCGGTGGTCTTTGCGTCGATCGTCTATGATTTGCTGGGAGAAAATTGACAGGGTGGGAGAAATAAGAAAGAACAGCCACCCGGCTAAATAAATTTAAGAAGAAAGGAAATAACAGATATGCTGGAAACAGGAACAAAAGCACCGGAATTTAAACTTTTAAACCAGGAGGGAAAAGAAGTTTCCCTGGCCGATTATAAGGGAAAGAAGGTAATCCTCTATTTTTACAGTAAAGATAACACGGCCGGCTGCACAAAGCAGGCATGCTCCTTTGCCGAACTCTATCCGGATTTCAGGGAGAAGAATGCGGAGGTGATCGGGATCAGCAAAGATACGGTGGAATCACACCGGAAGTTTGCCGAAAAGTACGGACTGCCGTTTACGATTCTTGCCGATCCGGATCGGATCGCCATTGAGGCCTACGATGTATGGAAGGAAAAGAATATGTACGGCAAGAAGGTGATGGGCGTGGTCAGAACTACGTATCTGATCGATGAGAACGGAATCATTGAAAAAGCATTCACAAAGGTGAAAGCGGCGGATAACGCAAAGCAGATGACGCAGGAGGTTTAATTCCTCCGCCTGTCCAATATTAAAAATATGTAAAAACCACTTGCAATACTCCTTAACCAGCAGTAGAATATGAGATTGGCTGGGAAAACCGGCCCTGAATTTTATGATGCGATTACAGGAAAGGAAAGCAGATTATGAAGAAGTCTTATGAAATGGATATGTGCAGCGGCCCGATTTTGAAGAAGGTGCTGTCATTTTCCGTGCCGCTTATGCTGTCGGGAGTACTGCAGCTTTTGTTTAATGCGGCCGACGTTATTGTGGTGGGGCGCTTTGCAGGCAGCCAGTCTCTGGCGGCGGTTGGCTCCACCACAGCTTTGATTAACCTTCTAATTAATATATTTATTGGTCTGTCAATAGGAGCCAATGTTCTGGTTGCCCGTTATTACGGGGCGAAGAGTGAGAAGGACGTCAGTGAGACGGTACATACGGCTGTCGCCATCAGCCTGGTGAGCGGGGCGATCCTTGTATTCCTGGGCCTCTTTACCTCCAGATTCATGCTGGAACTGATGGGGACGCCGGAGGATGTTATTGAAAAGTCCGTTATATACATGAAGATTTACTTTGCGGGTATGCCGGTCGTGATGGCTTACAACTTCGGCAGCGCAATCCTGAGAGCGGTGGGAGACACTAAGAGACCCCTTTATTTCCTGACGCTGGCCGGAGTCGTCAACATCGTGCTGAACCTGTTCTTTGTCATCAAGCTTCATATGGATGTGGCGGGAGTCGCGCTGGCTACGGTAATATCCCAGTGTGTTTCCGCCGGCCTTGTATTAAGATGCCTGGCACAGTCGGACGGACCTCTTAAGCTGCATCTTAAGAAACTGAGAATCGATAAGAGGAAGACACTCTTAATTATGAAGATTGGCCTCCCGGCGGGAATGCAGGGAGCGATTTTCTCCATTTCAAACGTTTTAATCCAGTCTTCCGTCAACTCCTTCGGTTCCATTGCCATGGCCGGAAATACGGCGTCTGCCAATATCGAGGGATTTGTCTATACAGCAATGAACGCTCTGTACCAGACAAACCTGAGCTTTACAAGCCAGAATATCGGCGCCCGGATGTATACGCGTGTGAACCGGATTCTGTATGTCTGCCTCGGCACGGTAACTGCGGTGGGAATGGTCCTCGGTTTTGCCGCCGTGATTGGCGGCACGGATTTGCTGAAGATTTATTCCTCCGATCCGGAAGTTATTTCTTACGGCATGCTCCGGATGTCGATAATCTGTACCAGTTATTTTATCTGCGGCTGGATGGATACCCTGGTCGGCAGCCTGAGGGGAATGGGATATTCCGTTCTTCCGATGGTCGTCTCGCTTACAGGAGCCTGCGGCCTGCGCGTAATTTGGATATTCACCGTGTTTGCTTATCACCATACACTTTTTTCGCTGTACATATCATATCCCATCTCGTGGCTGATCACGGCTGTCGCCCATATGATTTGCTACCGTAAAATTTATAAAAAAGTTCCGAAGAAAGACGGAGTCATAGTATAAATGATTACTGCCCACATTGGCCGGATAAAGTCTGGCCAATGTGGGCAGTAACTATTTTCACCTTAAAACGCTTTAGACCAAGAAGATAAGGTCACATTATGCGGAATATATAAATTTCCGGAAGAACAGCTTCTATTATTGTCGGAATGGTGGACAACAAAACTGTTTGATGCTAAGATAAAATAATCATATCTGTTCAGACGGTGATGCACTGCGAGGTGTGGAACGGGAACCGTGAAGGTACGGAACCGTTACAAACAGTGTACGAAAGAAAAGGAAGTGAGACGTTGAGAGAAGAATTCAGAAACAGACAGAAAAGAGGGCTTGATATCATAAGACGGTATCAATGGACAATCAATGAAATACTGACAATGGAGATGCCGGAATCTTTCGTTTATTTCAGTGATCCGGAGACATATGAAGTTCTCTATATCAGTAATGAGAAATTTATTGCCGAGGAATTGAAACGCGATCATTACCAGGGTGAGAAATGCTATGAGGTATTTCAGGGCCGTTCCGAACCATGTCCGTTCTGCACCAATCATCTTCTCAGCAGGGATCATTATTACACCTGGACGCGTCATAATCCTTTCTTAAATAACGACTATATTTTAAAAGATAAATTAGTGGATCTTAACGGGCGGACCGTCCGTATGGAGATTGCAACAGCGCTGGAGGGGCATGACGCTGTTTTGAGCGCCCTGGAGGAGAGCTTCAAGAGCCAGAATATACTGATGAACTGTATTCAGCCCATGCTTGACGAGGCGGATCAGTTAGTAGCTCAGAGACGGATTATGGACAACATCTGTCCTTTTTTTGACGCAGAGTGGGGAACTATCCATAGCTGCGGAGATTATCCCACCCTTGTCGAGTGGGGCAGCAGGCAGGGAGGCAAGTGGAGTCCGGGCAAGCGGCAGTCTGCCTACATAAGGGAATGCGGAAAGCTTTTAAGCAGCTCTTCCCAGATACTGATTATGGATACGGAGAGTATCAGGGAGACAGATCCTGAGAATTATGAGTTTTTGAAAGCGGAAGGGGTGACCTCACTCTGCTGTACACCCATTTTTATAGGGAAAGAGCTGGCCGGTATGATTACCATTGGGAATTTTACAAAGCACCAGTCCGATCTTACAATGCTTTTTACACTGGCATTCTATATAGCATCCCTGATGCAGAAGGAAGAGCTTTACAGAAAGAAAATGCGTCTTGAGTATTACGACGCACTGACGGGCAGCCTGAACCTGGAGGGGTTCAGGAGGGAAGCGGGCGTGCTCTTTGCCAGAGCTTTGCCGTCGGAGTATTCGGTGTGGTACTGTGACATCAAAAATTTCAAATACATCAATGATTTGTTCGGATTCCATACAGGAAACCGGATACTGAAGTACTGGGCGTCCTGCCTGAAAGACAACTGCGGGGAGGCGGAGATATTCTGCCGCGTCAGCGACGATAATTTTGCATTTTTGTGGAAACGCGATGAAGCGGAAAAACTGCAGGAGAGATTTGAACTGCTTGTGGAAAAACTGGCTTCACTCACGCCGTTTCGGGAGAAGAACTACCAGGTTGAGGTGAACAGCGGTGTTTTTATTCCGGACTCCTCCTGCAATATGGATGTGGACGAAATGCTGAACCGTGCCAATATGGCGCAGAAGTCGGTTAAAAACCTGAGAGGCAGCAGGCCCGGCTTTTTCACCGAGGAGCTGAGGATTAAGGCCCTGAACGAGATACAGATGGAGTCGGAGATGAGGGAGGCTCTTGCCAACGGAGAGTTTGTACTGTACTTACAGCCTCAGATACAGCTTCGGAAGGTGAGCGGACAAAAGCAGCACCGGGCGGAGGCTCTGGTACGCTGGATACGCGGAGGACAGATCTATGCGATGCCGGATGATTTTATCGGACTGTTCGAGAAAAACGGCATGATAGCCAGCCTGGACCAGTATATCTATGAGAAAATCTGTATTCTGATCAACCGGCTGAAAAGGAGCGGACTGCCTTCTGTCTGTATTGCCGTCAATGTGTCGAGGCATACGATGATCCAACCCGAGTTTGTGGAGACTTATATTGCGATCAGGGATAAATATCAGATAGAGAATGACGAACTGGAACTGGAATTTACGGAGAGTATTGCCGTGGAAGATCTGGAACTGATGCAGCAGGTTTTGAAAAAACTGAAAACAGCGGGATTTATCTGCGCTATGGATGATTTTGGGACTGGTTATTCTTCCCTGAATGTACTTCAGGTGCTTCCCCTTGATATTCTGAAGCTGGATCGGGGATTTCTGGCCTCGGAGGGGGAGGATGTCCGCAGGCAGATCGTGGTTGAGAGCGTGCTGCATATGGCGAAACGGCTTAACATGCTGACAATTGTAGAGGGCGTGGAAAGCAGGGAACAGCTGCATCTACTGCAGAGACTGGACTGTGATTATCTGCAGGGCTTTTTAGTGTCACCGCCTTTATCCGAAGACGAGTATAGAGGTTTTATAA
>CATWBR010000071.1 GCA_958349075.1 uncultured Clostridium sp. | reverse complement strand
ATAAATGAATTATATGAAAGAAAAAGCAATGTAACGGGGGAACGTCTGCTTGCCGGACGATAAGCGGGGGACGGGTAAATTATGCCGGGTAGCAATATCCGGCTATTTTTATGCCTTAAAACGGACAGAAAGGGGAATACTGATCAAAAAGAGATTTTTACCGAAAGCGGCTGTACAGGCCGGACCGTTTGGAGGCAGTGATGAATTACAGAAAACAAAGTTCAGATAAATATAAAAACCAGGAACCTAAAAATGAAAAACCGGACAACGAGGCTTCCGGCGGCGCGGCCCCGGAGCCTGCGTCACAGGGAGCAGCCAAAAGCCACGCCTCTGAACTGTCACAGACGAATACCCGGCCTGAAAAGAGGGGTAAAAAGCGGTCTCATTCACAATCGGAAACCGGTTCAGGAACCCGCCGTAAAAGGGCATCTGCAGATGAAAATACATCCCGAATAAAGCGGAAAAGAAGGCGGAAAAGAATCTGGAAAGCCATTCTCCTCGTATTCCTGCTCTGCCTGATAGCGGTATCTCTGGCCGGGGGCTATTACCTGAAACGCATCATCGGCAAGGCGCCCGACATAACGGCCCTGAGCCTACGGCCGGAGGGATTTGCCACCATGATCTACGACAGCGCAGGGAACGAGGTGGAAAAACTCGTGATGGAGGGCACGAACCGGGAGGAGGCGTCCTATGAGGAATTCCCCGAGCATCTGGTCGATGCGTTTATTGCGATTGAGGACGAGCGGTTCTGGAAGAACAGCGGAGTTGATATCCGGGCAATCATGCGGGCGGTGAAAGGAGTGCTCACCGGCAATTCGTCCGCCGGAGGAGGCAGTACCATCACCCAGCAGCTCATCAAAAATGCAGTGTTCCAGGGCGGTATGGAATCAACGTTTGAGGAACGCCTGGAACGAAAAATACAGGAACAGTACCTGGCCGTCAAACTGAATAAAATGGTGGACAAGAAGACTATCATGACAAATTACCTGAATACCATCAATCTGGGTTCCAACACCCTGGGAGTCAAGGTGGCGGCCAGAAGATATTTTGATAAGGATGTTTCGGAACTGACCCTTTCGGAGTGCGCCGTTTTAGCGGGAATCACGAAAAACCCGTCCAGGCTCAATCCCCTTACCGGCGCTGAGGAGAATGAGAAGCGCCGGAAGATCATTCTCAGTAAAATGGAGGAGCAGGGCCTGATCAGCCAAGAAGAAAAAGAGGAGGCGCTGGCGGACGATGTGTATGCGCGGATTCAGAATGTGGATGTAACGGCCAGGGCATCGGCCACGCCGTACAGCTATTTTACCGATGAGGTAATTGATCAGGTGACGGAGGCTCTGATGGACCGTTTGGGGTATTCGGAGGCCATTGCCCGCAAGATGCTCTATGGAGGCGGCCTTTCAATTTATACGACCCAGGATCCGCCGATTCAGGCAATTGTGGATGAGGAGATCAATAATCCGGAGAATTACAAGACGGCATTTCTGTCGGCCGATTACCGGCTTTCCGTCCGCCATGGGGACGGCAGCGTGGATAATTATTCGGATCAGGATATCAAGACATATCACAAAGATAAACTGAAGGACAACTATACAGGCCTTTATAACACCGCGGAGGAATTGCAGGCCGATGTGGACCGGTTTAAAGCGGCGGTTGTAACCGAAGGAGATGAGATAACCGGGGAACGTCTGCAGGCAGTGCTCCAGCCGCAGGTCTCTTTCGTATTGATGGATCAGCGCACCGGAGAAGTAAAGGCGATTAATGGCGGACGCGGGGAGAAAACGGCCAGCCGGACGTTGAATCGGGCGTCGGATACACTGCGTCAGCCGGGCTCCACGTTTAAAGTGATTTCTTCATTTGCCCCCGCCCTCGACAGCATGGGAGCAACGCTTGGTACCACCTATTATGACGCGCCCTATTCGGTCGGAAAAAAATCATTCCGGAACTGGTACAGCCGTTTTCTGGGATACTCCAACATCAGGGAAGGAATTGTATACTCCATGAATATCGTTGCCGTCCGCTGCATGATGGAGACGATTTCCCCGGAACTGGGGGTGAAGTATGCGGAAAAATTCGGAATAACATCCATGTCTGAAAAAGACTACAATGCGTCCACCGCCTTGGGCGGAATCACGGCAGGCGTGTCAAACCTGGAACTGACCGGAGCCTACGCGGCTATCGCAGCGGGAGGAGTGTATACAAAACCCGTTTTCTTTACGAAAATTGTGGATCACGACGGAAAAGTTCTGATTGAAAATGAACCGGAGAGACATGAGGCTCTGAAACCTCAGACCGCCTTCCTGCTGACGGATGCTTTGCGGGAAGCCATGTCCGGCGGACCGAAATTTGCGACCTCTCCGGTAAACCCCACCGGCGGAAGAGCCAGGCTGTCAAAGATGACATGCGCCGGGAAGAGCGGAACCACGACCGCTAGCAAAGATTTGTGGTTTACCGGCTTTACACCCTGGTATACGGCGGGAATCTGGAGCGGAAACGATGGCAGCCAGGCCGTGAGCGGAGGGACTTCCTATCATAAGGATATATGGAAAAAGATAATGGACCGAGTCCATGAAGGTCTGCAGGATCCGGGCTTTACGGTGCCTGACGGCATTGTGAAGGTACAGATCTGCCGCAAATCCGGTAAACTGGCCATTCCCGGGGTCTGCACAAACGATCCGCGGGGAAATGCCGTGTATACCGAGTATTTTGCAGAGGGAACGCAGCCGACCGTACTCTGTGACCGGCATGTGATTTCAGAAGTTTGTACCGAATCGGGGCAGTCCGCCACCGAATTCTGTCCCGAGATTGCCACAGGCGTGTTCCTTATCGTCCCGCTCGGCGAGGGAACGACGGACGACACGCAGTACACATTGCCGCCCAGGTGTACACTGCACGGCGACATGAGTTCGATTGTTCTGCCTCCGGGAACCGGTGAGGACGACGGCCAGAAAGAGTCGGGAGGCGCAGCGGAATCTACGGCAGGCCGGGAGAGCAGGCCGTCCTGGGACTTATGGCCGACCCAGCCGGCACGGCCTACCCAGGAGAGCAAACCATCCTGGGATGTGTGGCCGACCCAGCCGACGCGGCCCACCCAGGAGAGTAAACCGCCCTGGGATGTGTGGCCGACCCAGGCGACACGGCCGACGCAGCAGAGCACATCATCGTGGGAAAGTAAGCCAACCCAGGAAAGCACGCCGCCCTGGCAGAAGCCAACCCAGAAACCGACGCAGGAGAGCACTCCGTCCTGGCAGAAGCCGACTCAAAAGCCGACGCAGGAGAGTGTGCCGTCCTGGCAGAGGCCAACCCAGGAGAGTACCCAGAGCGGAAATAATCCCTGGAATGGAGGCGGAAACGGCTCGGGAGGATGGAATAACTGGTGGAGCAGAAACTGATGGGAGTGAAACCGGAAAAAAGCCAAAGGCAATAAAAGCATGGAAACAATAAAAAAGTTGTCAGATACAGAAAGTGATAGTAATAAGGGAGAAAGCTCCAGCTTATTACTATCACTTTTTTCAATCAGGTTCAAGGAATGCTAATAATTGTATCTTGCGCAGATTTCCTGCCTGGCTATGCTAATAAAGTCTCTCTCGAATTGAGGGAGTTTTCTTTCTCTCAGATAAGCGATTCCGGTAGAAGAATTTAATACTTCGTTAGTAATTGGCAGGCAGAACAAATCGGTATCATTCTTCCACCCATCCGGCACTCCGATTTCGGAGATGATGCCGACCGCCTCTCCCTGTTGGCTGAGTAATGCGATTAGGTTATTACTTTTTTAACCGTCAAAGGGGATAGATTATCCGGCATTTTTAAATCCTGTAAAACCCCGGAAATAATTGAATATTCGGCCTGTCTGTGCTAAACTAACATTGGTGCCTATATGGACAATGTAAAATAGTTGTATATAGGTCTCTTTTGTTATGGTAAAATGTAAATAAAACATTCTGGCGTAAGCCATATAAATACTTTTTCAGAATGGCGGGGGAAAGAAAAGGAGACAGGAAGATGCTCTCAAAAAAAGTAATTCTGGTTGTGGAAGATAACGAAATAAACCGTATGATGCTAAGTGAAATGCTGTCCTCGGAATACAGAGTCCTGGAAGCAGAGAACGGGCAGGACGCGCTCGCTGTGCTGGAGGAGCACAGGGACGATGTTTCACTGATCCTGCTTGATATTACCATGCCGATTATGGATGGATATACGTTCCTTTCCATTGCAAAAGCGGATCCGGCTCTTGCATCTATCCCTGTAATCGTTACAACACAGAGTGACAGCGAGGCCGACGAGGTTGCGGCCCTGTCCCACGGTGCGACCGATTTTGTAGCAAAACCTTACAAACCCCAGATTATCCGGCACAGGGTGGCCAGCATCATCCATCTCCGGGAAACGGCGGCTATGATCAACCAGTTTCAGTATGACCGGCTGACCGGTCTTTACAGTAAAGAGTTCTTTTATCAGCGGATCAGGGAAATTCTCAATCAGAATCCGGGTCAGAAGTACGATATCATATGCTCGGACATTGAAAATTTCAAACTGATCAATGACGTTTTCGGTGTGGCCGCCGGCGACCAGCTCCTGTGCGGAGTTGCGGATTTGTACCGCCGGCTCACGGGTGATGGAGGGACATGCGGCCGCCTGAGCGCGGACCAGTTTGCCTGCCTGCTGGAACACAGGGATAAATACGAGGAGGATATGTTTATCCGGGCCAACGAAGCGATCAACGCCCTTCCCAATGCAAAAAACGTTGTGATGAAATGGGGGATTTTTTCCATTGAAAACCGCAGCATTACAATAGAACAGATGTCTGATCGCGCCCTCCTTGCGGCGCGCAGCATCAAAGGACAGTACAGAAAGTATTTTGCCGCCTATGACGACAAGCTTCGTGATGAACTGCTGCGGCAGCAGGTCATTATTGACAGCATGGAATCAGCCCTGAAGGAAGAGCAGTTCCTGATCTATCTGCAGCCCAAATACAGGATCCGGGATGAAAGGCTGGCCGGGGCCGAGGCGCTGATTCGCTGGAAACATCCGGAGTGGGGATTTCAATCCCCGGCAGAATTTATCCCGCTGTTTGAGAAAAACGGATTTATTACAAAACTCGATCAATTTGTATGGGATAGGACGTGTTCTTATCTGAAGGAATGGGACAGCAAAGGTTATCCGCAGATACCGGTCTCGGTCAATGTCTCACGAGCCGATATCTACAATGCAGATATTGCGGATACACTGAGCAAGATTGTACATAAATATGGCTTGCCGCCCTCACGTCTCCATCTGGAAATTACGGAGAGTGCCTATACGGAAAATCCGAGCCAGATTATTGAAACGGTCAGACGCCTGCGAAAGCTGGGATTTATCATCGAGATGGACGATTTCGGCAGCGGCTATTCCTCACTGAACATGCTGAACCAGATGCCGATCGATATACTGAAGCTGGATATGAAATTCATTCAGAGTGAGACGGCAAAGCCGATCAGCCAGGGAGTGCTCCAATTCATCATGGAGCTGGCGCGCTGGATGCACCTGGGCGTTGTAGCCGAGGGAGTAGAAACCAAGGAACAGTTGAACCGTCTGCTTGAAACGGGCTGTGACTATGTGCAGGGCTATTACTTTGCAAGGCCGATGCCGGGTACGGATTTTGAAGAGCTGCTGAAGAAACAGGAAACCGTAGAAATAGAAGAGAAACGGAAGGACGGCCATGGGGAACTTCAGAGAAGAGCTCTGCAGGTCGGGCACAGGAAGCCGGTTCTCCTGGCTGCCGATGAGGATGCGGAGTACAGAAGACAAATCTTGGAAAACTTTTCGGAATATTATGAAGTTCTGGAGGCTGTGGATGATGCATCAGCATTGGAACTCATTGCCGGATATGCAGACTGTCTGGACGCGGTACTTTTGAGCGTTTCGCTTACCGGAGCGGGAGGTATCTCGGTGCTTCACTCCGTTAAGAGGGATAAATCTGTATGGAATATTCCGGTCATTGTGACCGGCCCGTCGGATATGCAGACGGAAAAACAGGCCATGGCAATGGGGGCCGACGATTATGCGGTCAAACCGCATGCATCCGAAAGCCTCAGAAAGAGACTCAGCCGTGTTATCAGGCTGGCCACCTTCCCGAAGCTCGAGCAGGATTTGAAGGAGGAGGCATACCGCGATCCCATGACCAACGTCCTGAACCGCCGGGGATGGGAAGCAGCCACTGCTTCTCTTCAGAAGGAGGATGCCCCGTTTGCATTCTATCTCTTTGACCTCGACAATTTGAAGGAGGTTAACGATACCCTCGGACATATGGAAGGAGATCGCCTGATCCAGGAGTTCGGGGAGCTTCTCCGCGCCCATACCAGGAAAACCGATATCCTGGCCCGGTATGGGGGAGATGAATTTGTGGCTATCATGAAACAGATGAAATCGGATGACGCCGCAATGAAAAAGGGGAAGGAAATCTGCCAGGCCCTTGTCGAAAAGCGATTTACTGAAAAAATTACGGTGACCGCTTCCGTGGGGATCGTAATCTGGAACGTGGAGGAGCCGCTTGAGGACGTGATAAAACGAGTGGATTTGGCATTGTACCGTGCAAAAGCAAATTGTAAAGGTGGATGTTACCTGTGGAAGGAATAGAACAAATGAAGCATTATACTACAGCGAAAGATACGGCCCAGGCTTTCTGCCGGGCCTGGTTCGAACAGAGGGACGGGGAAGCGGCAGTCGGTGTTCTCTCCGATGATATTGACTTTGTAGGCACCGGCGAGGATGAATTTGCCTGCGGTAAAGCGGAGATGACTGCTTATATAAGTCAGGATATCAGTGAGATTACAGAACCGTTCTTTTGTGAAATGAGAGTGATCCATGAACAAAGCATTACGGCGGAAGTGACCCATCTCTCTATGGAGATGACGCTGAAAAACAGGCAGTATATCTGGCATCTGCGTACGTTTTTTACGCTGGCTTTGGAAGGCGAAAGCTGGAAGATTAAAAGTTTTCATGTGGCGGAGCCCGGTAGCAGCCAGAGGGGCAGAGAGCATTATCCCCTGTCACTCGTGATGGAACACATCAGCAGGCAGAGACAGGAACTTTTAAACGATTCCGTGGCCGGTGGTATGATGGGAGGATATGTTGAAGACGGATTTCCGTTCTATTTCATCAACCGGCAGATGCTGGATTATCTGGGATATGAGAATAAGACGGAATTTGTCCGTGATATAGAGGGGAAGATTTCCAACTGTATACATCCCGACGATCGGAAATCCGTGGATGAAACGGTAAATGCACAGCTCCGTGAGGGGGATGAATATATCGTTGAATACAGGATGCGCAAGAAAGACGGCACTTACATATGGGTTCATGATACGGGCAGAAAGCTTACGGCGGAAGACGGACGTCCCGCTATTGTTTCGGTTTGCATCGATATCACGGAAGAAAAAAAGATGAGGGATGAGCTGATTCATCTCTATAATAATATTCCGGGAGCCGTTTTCCGGTGCCGTTATGATGAGGAACTTTCCGTGATCGACGCCAACAACGGCCTGTTTGAGTTCCTTGGCTACACCAGGGAAGAATTTACCGCTCTGGGTAATAAAATGTCGGCTGTCATTCATCCGGACGACATGCCTCTTATGCTGCAGAAAATCAGGACGCAATTGCAGTTCGGCGACACGGTCCGCAGCGAGAGCCGTGTTATCTGCAGGGATGGGTCAATCAAGTGGTTTTCGCTTAAGGCCCAGCTCTTCCAGGAGAAGGGGGAGGGACAGCTTTTCAGCGTACTTCTTGATATCACGGATGAAAGATACCTGCAGGAAAAAAATGATGAACTCTATGAGCAGGAGCTGGCTTACTTTGTAGAACTGTCTTCCGAAGAAGGGAGCACCCAGGGACGCGTCAATGTCACCCTCAATAGAATGGAGAGTTACCTTTGCACTCCCCAGATGGCGGTTGCCAGGGTGGGAAGTACTTTTGATGAAATGGTGGAACACTTGTCGGAGGCTGCGGTGGATCCGGCATATGGAGAGTTCATCCGCAGTTCGCTGGCACGTGAAAAGGTGCTGGCGGAGTATGCGTCGGGTAAGACGGATCACCATTTTGAATTCCTGAGAAGGCGCGGTGAGGAAGGCGTGTTCTGGAGCAGTACAAATTTCCGTTTATACCGGGAGCCGGAGAATGACGATGTGATCGCATTTTTCTATACAACGGATAATACGGCTCACAAGATTCAGGAGGAACTGCTTAAAAAAATTACCCGGCTTGACTATGAGCTCCTTACGGAGGTTAATATCAGGCGTGATATCCACCGTCTTATCTCTTTTGATGAGAGCAGCCAGAAGGCAGGGGCGGCGGAGGGGAAGTTCCAGGCCGAGGCCAGACTGCTTGCAGACCGTTTTATGGATGAAGAGGCAAAACGCGAATACCTGGAGAAGCTGGATTATAATTATATGGAAAAGAGACTGTCTGAGGAGCCTGTATACTCATTTGTCATTGAGATGATGGATGAGGAGGGGAATAGGAGAGTAAAACGTTTCCAGGTCTTCTATATCGAGAAGGAACTCGGCAGGGTCTGTGTGGCGCGCAGCGACGTGACCGATGTGGTGCAGAAGGAACAGCGCCAGAAGGAAGAACTGGCCGCCGCCCTGGTGGCTGCCGAGCAGGCGAACGCTGCAAAATCGGATTTCCTTTCCCGGATGAGCCATGAGATCAGGACACCGATGAATGCAATCATCGGTATGAGTACCATTGCCGCCCAGGCTGTAGGCGATGATGAGCAGATTGCCGACTGTATTTCAAAGATAGGCATCTCATCACGGTTCCTTCTGTCGTTAATCAATGATATCCTGGATATGAGCCGGATTGAAAGCGGTAAGATGCTCTTAAAGAATGAAAAGATTCCCACGGAAGAGTTTATCGTGGGGCTTAATTCTATCTGCTACTCCCAGGCATCCGCAAAAGGAGTGGAGTATGAGTGCATCGTGGATCCGGTGCTGGATGACTATTATGTAGGTGATGCGATGAAGCTGCAGCAGGTGCTTTTGAATATCCTGAGCAATGCCATCAAATTTACCGGTGAGGGGGGGAAAGTCACCTTCTCGGCGTCACAGCGTCAGAGAACGAAAAACACCGCTGCCCTGCGGTTCATTGTGAATGATACGGGAGTGGGTATGAGTGAGGAATTCCTTCCGCGCATCTTTGAACCGTTTTCCCAGGAATCCATCGGCACTACGGCTCTGTACGGCGGTACGGGGCTGGGACTTGCAATCTCAAAGAGTATTGTGGATCTGATGGACGGGAAAATCACGGTGCGTTCTATCAAAGGAATTGGTACGGAATTTACGGTGGATGTAAAGCTTGGGATTACCGAAGAAGAGAAGCTGCTCCATTGTCAGAAAAAGCAGAATTATAATTTTTCCCACCTGAAAACACTTGTCGTAGATGACGATGTGGTAGTGTGCGAGAGCGCGGTTGTCACTCTGCGTGAGATGGGAGTTACCGCAGAATGGGTGGACAGCGGCCGCAAAGCCGTTGAGCGGGTGCAGGGCCTCTGGGATGCGGGCAAATATTTTGATATGATTCTGATAGACTGGAAAATGCCGGGAATGGATGGAATTGAGACTGCCAGACATATCAGGGCTATTGTAGGACCGGAGGTTACGATTATTATCATGACCGCATATGACTGGATTTCCATAGAGCACGAGGCGAAACTGGCCGGAGTGAACCTTTTAATGAGCAAACCGATGTTTAAATCCGCCCTGGTTTCGGCTTTTTCTAAAGCGCTGGGGGAGAAGGAAGAGAGAAAGCCGCAGATGGACGCGGCCGCCTACAATTTTACAGGAAGACGTCTGCTGCTGGCGGAGGATAATGCTATTAATACTGAGGTTGCCGTGATGCTGCTTGAAAGCAAGGGATTTACCGTTGATACAGCGGAAAACGGCCTCAGGGCGCTGGAACTGTTCAGTAAATCGTCAACCGGGTATTATGATGCGATCCTGATGGATATCAGGATGCCGCTCATGGACGGCCTGACGGCGACGACGAGTATCAGGCATTTAAGCAATGCGGACGCCGCAACAATCCCGATTGTTGCAATGACGGCCAACGCATTTGACGATGATATAGAAAAGAGCAAGGCGGCCGGAATGGATGCCCATCTGGCAAAGCCGATAGATTCGGACAGGCTGTATCAGACGCTTTACCATCTTATTTTCAGAGAGGAAGGATAAAAACGATGCAGGGTTTCAGAGGAGTACCCGAAAGTGCAGTAAATGAGAAACAAACCGGAATGACTGACCGGTTTTAAGCATTTTAAGGAAACAACGCTGTTTTTTTGACGGTGACGTATAATCTGGTACCGGTGGAGGAGTCTATATGAGGCAAATACACGGCCGTAAGATAAAAAAATACATGATGGTTGTACTTATGACGCTGCTTATTCTGGTGGTGTCATTTCCAAGCGTGGCTGACGAAGAGGCAGAGTCTGATGTACTTCGTGTAGCATTTCCCATAACGGAAGGTTATACCATGCTTACCGAGGACGGACAAAGATATGGACTGGTGGTCGATGTCCTCGATGAGATTGCCAAATACACAGGGTGGAAATATGAATACATCGATGTGGGGAATGAAGAAATGCTCAGCCGGTTTCAGGCCGGGGAATTCGACCTGCTGGGTGGTCAGTACTATATAAAAGGCCTGGAGGAAGAGTATGGCTATCCTGACTATAATTGCGGCTATTCGAAACTGATTCTGCTGGCAAGAAGAGACGATGATAGTATTAAGAGCTTTGATCTCCAGTCATTTAACGGAAAGACAATTGGAGTATTCGAAAAAGCTGCCGAGAATATAAGGCGGCTCAAGATATATCTGGAGCTTAACAATATTGACTGTACGATCAAATATTATAATAATGATCAGTTGTTGGAACACATGGGGCTGAACTATTATCTGGAAAATGGCGAGGTAGATTTGCTGCTGGGCAACAGCACGGATTTGGGAGATAGATTTTATGTTGCGGCGGCATTTGATTCACAGCCTCATTATATAGTGGCTCAGCCGGATGCTCAGGAGGTGCTTAACGGCCTTAATATGGCTCTGGAGAAGATTTACGAGGCAGATCCCAACTTTGCAAAGAAATTATATGAAAAAAATTTTCCTGCTGCTTCCAATATGAATGCGGTGCTAAGTACAAGAGAGAAGGAATATGTCCGACAGCGGGGACCTGTGACGGTAGCTGTCCCCGAAGACTGGCATCCTCTGTTCTGCCTGAATAATGAGGACGGCCACAATGGCTATGTGCCTGATGTACTACAGAAAATCTCCGAGTATTCCGGTCTGGAGTTTTCATATGTCTATTGTGAAAGCTATGCGCAGATGCTCAAAAAGATGCAGAGCGGTGAGGCTGATCTGCTCGGTTTTTACTTTGGTTCCGATGAAGATGCCGTGGAACAGAATCTGGCCCTGACAACACCCTTCGTAGAACTGAATTCCATCCTGGTGAGGAATAAAGAATCCAGTTATCCCGCCCAGGGACTGATCGGAGGTGTACTGGAAGGGAGGGACATGCCGGACAATATCACTGTGGATAAGGAAATCTATTATTCTGATATTGAAGAGGCGCTTTCCGATGTCAACCGCGGTAAAGTGGACTTCTTTTACGGCGCATCCACACATCTTGAAAGTATTATTCAAAAGAATAATTTTACCAACCTGATGCAGGTGAATCTGATCAATGATCACAGGGAAACCAGTTTTGCAATGAAAAGTCCCGTACAACCGGAACTATTCTCAATCATCAATAAAGCGCTCAACAATATCAGCAGCGATGAATATGGGGCCATTGGAAGCCGGAACATGGTTTCTATCGGGGAATCCCATATGACGCTTACCAGTATTGTCTATGCCAACCCATCCCTGGCGGTGACTGTGGTGGCTGCGGGGCTTATCCTTCTCCTGATCGTTGTTATTATCATAAGCAGAACACGTCTGCACGCCGCTGCCATACAGGGGGAACTTGAGAAGGCCGAGGCCGACAACCGGGCCAAAAGTGAATTCCTGTCCCGCATGAGCCATGAAATCAGGACCCCGATGAATGCAATTGTCGGGTTGACCGACCTGACCGCAATGATGGACGGGGTGCCCGAAAAGGCATCTAAGAATCTGAAAAAGATTAAAACATCATCCGAGTATATGCTGAGCCTGATCAATGACATTCTGGATATGAGCCGCATTGAAAATGGAAAGATGACGCTTGCAGCCGAAAACTTTTCAATGCATGGGATGCTGAGTGAGGTTGAAAATATGCTGCAGCAGGATGCTGCGAACAGGAGACTGAAGTTCGAGCTGGAAGAAGTTATTACACATGATATGATAGTGGGGGATGAACTGCGTCTGAGGCAGGTGATTCTCAACCTGCTGTCCAATGCGTTTAAGTTTACCGGGGCCGGAGGCAGTGTTCTTCTCCGTGTTTCGGAGGAAATATCCACGGAGACAGTTGTTTCATACAAGATCCAGGTACGCGATACGGGAATCGGAATCGCTCAGGACGAACAGCACCGCATTTTTGAGAGCTTTGAGCAGCTTGGGTCCAACTATTCTAAGAGCCAGGGAACAGGACTCGGACTGGCCATAAGCAGGAATATCGTCCGTCTGATGGGTGGGGAGCTTTCCCTAATAAGTGAAGAGGGGAAAGGCAGCGAGTTCTATTTTACCGTGACGCTCCCCAAGGGACAGGCGGTGAAAAGGTCTGCCCCGGAGACAGAGCTCAGAGAGAACAGATTCGACGGTGTAAAGATCCTCCTTGCGGAGGACAACGATCTCAACGCGGAAATCGCCATCGAACTGCTCCGCATGCAGGGAGCCATTGTCACCCGCGCGGAGAATGGACGGGAGGCATTAGAACTGTTTAAACAAAGCGGCCGGGGAGAGATCAGGGCCATTCTTATGGATATCCGGATGCCGGAGATGAACGGACTGGAGGCTGCGGCCGCCATCCGCGGACTGGCACGGCCGGATGCAGCATCCGTTCCGATTATCGCAATGACTGCAAACGCCTTCCGTGAGGACCGGGAAAAGGCGATGGAGGCGGGAATGACCGGTTTTGTGCCGAAACCGGTCGATGTGAATGCGCTTTATGAGGAACTGCATCAAAATATGGGCGTTTAGGATGAGGATTCCATCAAGGAAAAATGCTGCTGTAAACGTGGCAGTTTAACACATGGAACCTTTAACAGGGTGGTGCACATGGAAATTAAAGAGTATTTAAAAAAACAGGTATGCGATTTAACTGACAGTCAAATGTCCATGCTGATATGGGTATGTGGAGTAAGAGCTTTGCCATTTATGAGCGTTAGAAGCAATTTTTGCTACTGGTATGACAGTAGTAAAA
>CATWBR010000070.1 GCA_958349075.1 uncultured Clostridium sp. | reverse complement strand
CCCTTATCTTAAAATCACAAGATTTATATCAAATAAAATTCCCGAACCCTATCCATCCTCGACGTCATCCCCGCCAGCATCATATCCGCCACGGTAAATGCCGCCATCATCTCCACAACGACGACCGCTCTCGGCACAATAATCGGATCGTGGCGCCCTTTAATGGTGACCTCTATCTCCTCACCGTCCCGGTTGACCGTTTTCTGTAGAGAGGCAATCGACGGGGTCGGTTTAAAAGCAGCCCGGAACACAATCTCACTTCCGTCGCTGATTCCGCCCAGCACGCCTCCGGCATGATTCGTTCTCTTACCAATCTTCCCTGGCCCGGACATCTTAACCGGCTCAGCCATATTCTTCAGTCCAACCCTCTTAACCGCCCCAGCCATATTCTCCAGCCCGGCCGTCTCATCCTCCCCAGCCATATTCTCCAATCCGGCCGTCTCATCCTCCCCAGCCATATTCTCCGCCCCGGCCGTCTCATCCGGCTCAGCCATATTCTCCGCCCCGGCCGTCTCCAAAAGCCGCCCGTCATCCTTCCCCATAACACAAAACTCATCATTATTCACGGACCCAACCGTCTTAGCCGCCTCGAATCCGTCGCCTATCTCGAATCCTTTCACTGCTCCGATTGAACAGATTGCCTTGGCCAGATTAGCGTCCAGCTTCTCAAACACCGGATCCCCGATCCCGGCCGGTACTCCCGATATCACGCATTCCACAATCCCTCCGGCCGAGTCCCTCTGCGCCATCTTTTCTTCCAGGAAGGCCGCCGCCTCTGCTGCCGCCACGGCATCCGGCATATAGAGCTTGTTCCGGCCGCATTCTTCCAGATCAAAGCGCTCCGGCTGCACCTGGATATTGCCGATGGCCTTTGTATAGGCAGTCACCTGGATTCCCAGGCCCTCCAGCATCTTCGCCGCCACCGCTCCGGCGGCTACGCGGGCGATCGTCTCGCGGCCGGAGGAACGGCCGCCGCCGCGGTAATCTCTGAAACCGTATTTTTCATCAAAGGTAAAATCGGCGTGGCCGGGCCTGTAATAGCCGGCTATCTCGCTGTAGTCCCTGGAGTGCTGGTCCTGGTTTCTGACCAGCATCGCAATCGGAGTTCCTGTCGTCTTTCCTTCAAATACGCCCGATAATATTTCTACGGAATCGCTCTCATTTCTCTTTGTCGTAAACCGGCTCTGGCCCGGCTTTCTTCTGTCCAGGTATTTCTGTATATCTTCTTCTGTCAGTGAAAGACCCGCCGGGCAGCCGTCCACCACCACGCCAATTCCGGCGCCGTGGGACTCTCCCCAGGTGGTCATTGTAAGTATTCTGCCAAATGTTGAACCCGCCATGCTTATTTCCTCTTCTTCCCACCGGCATTTCCGTCCGGTACCTTTGTTATCACGCAGCAGTTCGGCTCGTTGACGGCAATACTTCTGCAGCACATCACCAGCAGCCCTTTCTCATAATCCACCTCAAAGAAGGAAATGCTGTTGCTGGCGTGATTGACAGAAGCCAGATGCTTCTCATCCGGGAAAACGGCGACATCCTTTGGATAATCTCCGCTGATCGGCAGGCAGCAAATCAGGGTCAGCACACCCGTATCGGTATCCCTCCGGTACACGCTGACCGAATTATCTCCCGCATTACTGCAGTAAAGATAGTCCTCTTTCGGAGATAACCGGATTGCGCAGGCTGCGGTCAACTGGCTTAAGCGCTCCGGAGCCGTTGAAGCAATGGTCTGTATTTTCTCAAAGCGTGGAACACGGTCACCTTCTTCATAGTCATAGGTAAATACGTCAATTACATTTCTTACTTCATACATCAGATAAATAAATTTGCCGTCCTTACTGAACAGGAACTGCCTGGGCCCCGATTCCAGTTCGCAGCGGAGAGCGTCTACCTGAGTGAGGAGTCCCTTTTTCTCATCAAAACGGTATACCTTTACCTGATCGATCCCAAGGTCGGCAACCAGTACAAAATGGCCGTCCGGCGTCCTGGCGCCGCAGCTTACATGTGGGCGGAACGTACGCTCCGCAACGCTCCCAAGGCCCTTATGAAACACTCCGTCCGTAATCTCACCGACGGAGCCGTCCCGGTTCAGTCTCAGAACCGTCTCTTTTCCATCATGGTATCCTGAAACAAATATATATTCGTCGTCCGCGTCCGTAGCGATATGACAGCCGCGCATTGCCTTAATATTCACACTGTTCAGCCTGGACAAGCCTCCGTTCTCCATGATACGGAAGGAAACAATACCTTCGTCTGCAATCGAATACAGGGTTCTTCCATCACTTGATACGGTCAGATAAGAGGAGTTGTCCACTTCCACTTCACACCTGTATTTAAAACAGCCCCTAGCCACATCCACATCATAAACGGTGATACCCTTAGCCTGTCCGTTGTATGAATAAGAACCTACGTAAGCCATGTATTTATTCTGCATCTCTTTTCCTCCTCATATTCTGTCCCTTTAATTTGTCGGCCGTATGTTACCTTTCACTGCGGTTATCTGTGTACCCGCTCGCCGGTCTGGCTGCTCTTTTCCTCTATTTTACCAGCACCGCGGCATTTTTGCACCCATTTTAATCAGTTTTCGGGCATTTTTTACATCTATTATCATCTTTTTCACCCCTGTTGTCAATCGCCTCCTCAGGCAGGCCCGTTTCTCTTCCAGTCTCTGCCATCCCGGGCTTTGCCGCCCCGCCAAAACCCTGCCGGAACGGCCTTAAAACACACTTCGACATTTTTCTCCGAATTACCCCAAAAACTATTGACAGCAGTCGCAGTTCCTGTATAATGATACTTGCGTCATGTTTATTATTGCTAAACTTTTTAGTTAATTTTACATTCATTTAGTAATGGTAAACTTTTTCCTTATAATAACAGAATTAAAACACAAAAAAAGAGAACGGTAATAACAGTGCGCAATACCACACTGTAAAAAGCATCCCGCACGAAAAGGAGGAAGCCGTGAATATCGGAGCCAAACTGAAGGAGCTGCGGACGTTGAAGGGACTGACCCAGGAAGAACTGGCGGACCGCGCGGAGCTTTCCAAGGGATTTATCTCCCAGTTAGAGAGGGATCTGACCTCTCCGTCCATCGCCACGCTGATGGATATTCTACAGTGTCTGGGCACTACGATCGGCGAATTTTTTAATGAAACGCCGGAGGAACAGATTGTCTTTGGGAAGAGTGATTATTTTACCAAAGAGGACACGGAACTCAAGAATGAAATTAAATGGATTATCCCAAACGCCCAGAAGAACATCATGGAACCAATCCACCTTGTCCTTTCGCCCGGCGGCTCCACTTATCCCGACGCACCGCATGAGGGGGAGGAATTCGGCTACGTACTGCAGGGCAGTATCTCCATCCACCTGGGAAACCGTACTTATAAAGCCAAAAAAGGGGAATCCTTCTACTATATAAGCGACAAGACACATTATCTGTCAAGCAAATCGGGGGCAGCGATCATCTGGGTCAGCTCTCCGCCGAGCTTCTGATTACTATTACACACGGAGGAAAACTATGAGCCAGCCATTAATTGATTTAGTTAACATAACCAAGAGCTACGACAGCAATGTTGTCCTTGACGATCTCTGCCTCTCCGTTAAGGAGAATTCCTTCGTCACCCTCCTCGGCCCCAGCGGCTGCGGCAAGACGACCACCCTGCGCATTATCGGCGGTTTTGAATCCGCCGACAGAGGCAAAGTGATTTTCGGTGGAAACGACATTACCAAACTTCCGCCCAACAAGCGCCAGTTAAACACCGTATTCCAGAAATACGCCCTGTTTCCCCATATGAGCATTGCCGATAACATCGCGTTCGGCCTTAAAATTAAAAACAAACCCAAACAGTATATCGAGGATAAGATTAAGTACGCCTTAAAACTGGTCAACCTGGACGGCTTTGAAAACCGTTCCGTCGACTCACTCAGCGGCGGCCAGCAGCAGCGTATTGCCATTGCCCGCGCCATTGTGAATGAGCCGAAGGTCCTGCTTTTGGACGAGCCGCTCGGAGCCCTGGATCTCAAGCTCCGCCAGGACATGCAGTACGAGCTGATCCGGCTGAAAAATGAACTGGGAATCACATTTATCTATGTAACCCACGACCAGGAAGAAGCTCTGACCATGTCCGACACGATCGTGGTAATGAACCAGGGCTATATCCAGCAGATGGGTTCCCCGGAACAGATCTACAATGAGCCGGAGAACGCCTTTGTAGCCGATTTTATCGGCGAAAGCAACATTGTGGACGGACTGATGCTCCACGACGAGCTGGTGCAAATCTTCGGCGCAAAGTTCCCCTGTGTGGACCGCGGATTCGGAGTAAAACAGCCGGTAGACGTGGTTATCCGCCCCGAGGACATCGACCTTGTAAAACCGGAGCTTGGAACTTTGGAAGGCGTTGTCACCCACCTGATTTTCAAGGGTGTCCACTATGAGATGGAGGTTACGACCCCCGACGGTTTTGAATGGCTGGTTCACAGTACGGATATGTGCCCGGTGGGCGAGAAGGTCGGCATCCACGTTGATCCTTTTGATATCCAGATTATGAATAAACCAGCCTCTGAAGATGAGGAGGCGGTAAGTATTGATGAATAAATCTGCAAAACGGCTTCTGGCCGGCCCCTATATCATCTGGATGATCGGTTTTACCATCATCCCGCTTCTGCTGATCGTCTTCTACGGTCTGACCGACAAAAGCGGGGCCTTTACACTGTCAAATGTGCTGGCAATCGGTACGCCCGAACACGCCAAGGCGCTTTTCCTCTCCCTTGTTCTGTCGCTCTTAAGCACACTGATCTGCCTCGCGCTGGCTTATCCGCTGGCCATGATTCTCCGCAAAAAGAATATCGGACAGGGCAGTTTTATGGTGTTTATCTTCATCCTGCCGATGTGGATGAATTTCCTGCTGCGCACCCTGGCCTGGCAGACCCTGCTTGAGAAGAACGGCGTTATCAACGGCATACTGAATTTTCTCCACCTGCCTAATATCGCCATTATCAATACACCGTGGGCTATCATCCTGGGCATGGTTTACAACTTCCTGCCCTTCATGATCCTACCGATTTACAACGTGCTTGCCAAGATCGACGACAACACCATCAATGCGGCCAAGGATTTGGGCGCCAACGAGTTCCAGACGCTTACCCATATCTGGATCCCCTTAAGCCTGCCCGGCATTATCAGCGGCATCACGATGGTTTTCGTTCCCGCCCTGACCACTTTCGTTATCTCAAACCTCCTGGGCGGCAGCAAGATCCTCCTGATCGGCAACGTCATTGAACAGGAATTTACAAAGGGAAGCAACTGGAACCTGGGTTCCGGCCTCTCCCTCGTGCTGATGGTATTCATTTTACTGAGTATGGCCCTCATTGCCAAATACGATAAAGAAGGGGAGGGTACGGCATTCTGATGAGAAAATATACGTTAAAACAGTTTTTCCAGGACTTTTATCTGGTGCTGATCCTGATATTTTTGTACGCTCCCATTGTCACAATGATGGTTTTGTCTTTTAATAATACAAAATCCAGAACACTCTGGGGCGGTTTTACGACAAAATGGTATTCGCAGATGTTTGAGAACCAGGCGATTATGAACGCCCTCTACAACACGCTGCTGATCGCCTTTGCCTCCGCGCTCATTGCCACGATTATCGGTACCGTGGCCTCCATCGGCATCAACAGCATGAAAAAAGTACCGCGCACCGTTGTCATGGGCGTGAACAATATTCCGATGCTGAATTCCGAGATTGTAACCGGTATTTCCCTGATGCTGGCATTTATCGCCTTCGGCATCTCGCTGGGATTCAAAACCGTCTTAATCGCGCATATTACCTTTAATATTCCCTACGTCATCCTGAGCGTCATGCCGAAACTGAAGCAGACGAACAAGTCCACCTATGAGGCCGCGATGGATCTGGGCGCAGGCCCGGTGCAGGCATTTTTCAAGGTTGTCTTTCCCGACATTATGCCGGGTGTCCTGTCCGGTTTCCTGATGGCGTTTACCATGTCGTTAGATGACTTTATCATCACCCACTTTACCAGGGGCGCAGGGATTGACACCCTGTCAACGCTGATTTACAGCGAGGTGCGGCGTGGAATCAAGCCGTCCATGTATGCGTTGTCCACGATTATTTTCATGACGGTTCTGGTGCTTTTAATCATCACTAATTTTTCTCCGGACGAACCGAAAAAGACGGCGGGAACGATTTCCCCGGACGAAAGCATCAGGCGCAGGAAAAGAAACAGTAACATTAAACGCGGCGTACTCGGTTTTGCCACGGTTGTGATCGTCTGCGTGGTTGGTTTTACCACCTACGGGCGCTACTCCACCAAGCATTCCAATGAACTTTTTGTCTACAACTGGGGCGAATATATCGATGATTCCGTTATCGAAGAGTTTGAAGCGGAGACGGGCATCAAAGTCACCTATGATCTGTTTGAGACAAACGAGGAGATGTACCCCGTCATTGAGGCCGGAGCGGTCAATTACGACGTCGTCTGTCCGTCCGACTATATGATTCAGAAAATGGCCGAAAACGGACTTTTGGCCGAGATTGATTTTAACAATATCCCGAACCTGGCCAATATCGATCCCAAGTTTATTGAGATGTCGCGGGAGTTTGACCCGGAGAACCTTTACTCCGTACCATACACCTGGGGCACCGTGGGAATTCTCTATAACACTAAGACAATCGAGGAACGCGGTCTTCCGGTTCCCGAAAAATGGTCCGATCTCTGGAATCCGGCTTACAAGGGAGAAATCCTGATGCAGGACAGCGTCCGAGACGCCTTCATGGTGGCTCTGAAAGCACGCGGATACTCGATGAACACCGATGATATCAATGAACTTCAGGCCGCCAAGGCCGATCTGATTACACAGAAACCGCTCGTCCAGGCATATGTCATCGATCAGGTCCGTGATAAGATGATCGGCGGCGAAGCAGCCCTGGGTGTTATTTACTCAGGCGAGATGCTCTACATCCAGGAGGAGGTGGAGGCCCAGAATCTCGATTATTCCCTGGAGTACGTCCTTCCCGGGGAAGGCACCAACTTATGGATCGATTCCTGGGTAATTCCGGCCGATGCAAAAAATAAGGAAAACGCCGAGAAATGGATTGATTTCCTCTGCCGCCCCGATATTGCCCTGAAAAACTTTGAATACATCACCTATGCAACGCCGAATAAGGCGGCAAAAGCTCTTCTGGACGAGGATATGCAGAATAACAAGGCTGTGTTCCCGGATATGGATAAGCTGGACAACTGTGAGGTTTACCGGTATCTCGGCGATGAAACGGATGCAGTTTACAACAATCTGTGGAAAGAAGTAAAATCAAACTAACGGACTGGTTTCCATGTTCATATAACTGGCCCCCTGCCATACGCAGATGGAATTATGCGTATGTTACTGTTCACACTGTGATCAGCAACATGCGTATGGCCGATTACTTTCCCGCAAAAAGAAAGGACTTGAAAAATCCGCAGTAAAAACGTACAATCAAACTTAGCCGCTCAATTTAATACGGGAGGCTGAACGTTTTAATGCAGAAAGCATGGAAAGGAAGGCATAACATGAAAATTGCAGTACCTTACACAGACGGCCAGGTGTTCCAGCACTTTGGCAAATCAGAGAATTTTAAAATTTATGACACGGTGGATGATGAGATCCTCTCCTCCGAGGTGGTTGATACCAACGGAAGCGGCCACGCCGCTCTGGCAGATTTCCTCGCAGAGAGAGGCGTTAACGTACTGATCTGCGGCGGCATCGGAGTTGGGGCCGTGGCTGCCCTTAAAAATGCGGGGATCCAGATTCTGGGCGGCGCCTCGGGCGAAGCGGATGAGAGGGTGGCTGATTTTCTCGGCGGAGCGCTTCACTTTGACACAAGCGGTTCCTGCGCTACCTGCACCTCCTCCTGCGGCCATCATCACGGGGACGGCGAGGAAGAAGAATGCGACGGCAATGTAAGCGCCTGCGGCAGCTCCTGTTTCTAAAAGGCGGCACGGCATAAAATGAACATAAGACAATACCCCCGGAAATAGGAAGCGGGCAAAGCGCTTTCTGTTTCCGGGGGTGTTTTTAATTTCTGCTATATAAAATATCCGTTACCTAATAAAATATCCCTTACCTACGGCATATTTTTAAACCCATGTGATGTAGCAACCGCCATCACCCGATCCGTGCTTTGTACCTCCCCTTTTGCAATCAGCTCTCTCAGCGCTCCTAAAATCACCGCTGAAGAAGTTTCCAGATAAAGCCCATATCCGGCCATCTCCCTCACCAGCCCCATCACACATTTCTGCGGAACGCTCACGGCCGTTCCACGGCTCTCCCTCACCGCAAGCACCGACTGGTAGGTCACGGTCCAGCCGCCGATGGACGGCGTCAGATCATCGTCGCCGGTAAACTGCCCTCTGTAATCCTCTCCCGAGAGGACCCGGCTGATTCTGGGAATCGGCTCTACGGCGGCCAGACGCGGGATTTCATCGATCCAGCCCGCCTCCCTCATCTCCCGGAATCCTTCATAAATTCCCCACAGTAAATCTCCTCTGGCCACAGGTATCAGAATAACGTCGGGAAGTCCGTCTCTTTCGAGTTCTTCGTAAATCTCATAGGCGATTGTCTTATATCCCTGAATGCCCCATGGATTGCTCCCCACGGGATGAAGAAGATAATTCGTAGTGATGTACCAACTGCCGTTCTTCTCCTTCTGATCCATAAGCTCATACCGTTCCTCCGGTGAATCCACTCTCACAATCCCGGCTCCCGTGGATATGATGGCCGCCTCCCATACCGGACTGACCGCCCCCAGCACTACGATATCGCAGTTCAGGCCTGCAAAGGCACTGTACGCCGCCACCGAGGCCCCGGCATTGCCGCTGGATGCGGTGGCAACCGTTTTAATATTTCTCTCCGCCGCCCGGTTCACCACGAATGGGCTGGTCCTGTCCTTGTGGGAACCGGTGGGGTTCTGGAACTCATTTTTCAGGTAAAAAGCCGCGATCCCCAAATTCTCCGCCAGCCTTGGAACCTGGATTAACGGCGTTCCTCCCTCTCCGAGGGAACCGATTTTCTCATATGGCAGGAAATCGGCGTAACGCATCATCCCCTTCTCTTTTTTCCTGATGCTGCCGCCAGGCCGGTATTTGAAAGCGATACTGGCATAATGGCCCTCTTTTGCACAGCAGGGGCATCCCGTCGGATAATCGCCTACCTCGAATGACTTGTGGCAGCGGATACAGTACATTCCTTCAATTCTGCTGCTATGTTTCTCCAAAGCACCCTCCCCGGCAATCATCTGCCTTCCTCCAACAGTTCAAACGCCGTCTCTGCGAACAGGGCCGCCCCCAGAAACAGGACCGTCTCATCCAGGAGGAAACGCGAATTATGGACTCCGTACGCCTTGCCGTCAATCTCACTTTTCATCGGACACTGCAGGTAGAAATAGCATCCCGGGACTTTCTGGAAGAAAAAGGCCGCATCCTCCCCGCCCATCTCCGGACGGGACATAATATGGGTATGGCCCTCCCCCAACACTCTGTCGGCCACGTCCAGAAAGCGCTCCACTACCCTCCTGTCATTGACAAGAGGCGGATAGGGATACTTAAATTCCAGATCGTAATCCCCTCTCATGGCCTTCACCGTGTGATCCACGATCTCCCTGATCCGCGTGATTACATAATTCCTGGATTCCAAATCCACATTTCTCACCGTGCCGATTACCTCGGCTGTATCGGGAATGATATTGTTTGCTCCATTGCCGGCCATCACAGTGGCAATGGTAATCACGGAAGAGTTGAAGGGAGACACCTCGCGGCTGATAATATACTGCAGGTTATTGATTACCAGGGTGGCTATGGCTATGGGATCAATGCACAGATCCGGACTGGCGCCGTGACCGCCCTTTCCTTTGATTGTCAAGTAAAGCTGTTCATCGGATGCGCTGGTGTTCTCATAGCTCACTACCACATCCCCGTTTGTGTAATTTTTTCCCTTATTCGACACATGAAGAGCCAATATGTAGTCCATATGCGGATTTTCCAGCACGCCGTCCTCTACCATCGGCTCGGCTCCGCCCGGGAATTCCTCCCCCGGCTGGAAGATAAGCCTTACAAGACCAGGAATCATTTCCTCATGGGCCTTCAGCATTTTTGCCGTGCCCAGCAGGATCGCCGTATGGGCGTCATGGCCGCAGGCATGCATATTTTCATTTGTGGAAGCAAACGCAAGTCCCGTCTCCTCCCGCATTGGAAGACCGTCCATATCGGCCCGGATTGCAACCGTTCTGCCTCCGCCCCTCCCAATATCCACCGTAATGCCGGAGTGTCCTTCGTAAGTCCGGTAAACAATCCCCATCTCATCCAGACGCTCTTTCACATACCGGATCGTCCGGGGAAGAACCAGGCCAATCTCGGGAATTTTATGCAGGTCCCTGCGCCATCCGATTATCTCCTCCGACATGGCCTGCGCCTCATGGCGAAACTCTATCTTCATCAGTTAATTCCTCCTCACGTTAAAACGGGCCATAGCCAACTGTTGCCGCATAAATCAGGAATACAAAAGCAACCGCCCACCACATAAAGAACAGGGGGGCCATGAATTTAATCCATTTTCCAAAGGAAATCTTTCCCATGGCAAGTGCTGCCATGATTGTACCGCAGGTCGGCGCAACAATATTGGTGAAAGAATCTCCGAACTGGAATGCCAGTACCGCCGTCTGACGCGTTACGCCGATCAGATCCGCCAGAGGAGCCATGATTGGCATTGTAACCGCCGCCTGGCCGGAACCGGATGGAATTAATACATTGATGATATCCTGGACAATAAACATGCCGCAGGCACTGAGGCTTGCCGGAAGACCCCTCAAAAGCCCGGCCAGGAAGTTAATAATGGTATCAAGTATGCTTGCATTCTGAAGGATCAGCGTAGCCGCGCTGCAAAGGCCGATCATCAGGCATGCATAAAGCAGGTTTCCGCACCCTTTTATAAATTCATCCGCAATCTGTCCCGGCCTCAGCCCTCCGAATATTCCGGAAAGTATTGCAACAATCAGGAAAATAGCGGCCAGCTCGTCAATATAAAAGCCAAACTTAATAACGCCGACAATCAGTGCCGCAATGCCGCCGACAAAGGTGAGCAGAACTAGTTTATGGCGGGTGGTCAGCTTCGGGATGTCATTGACATCTATGCTGATCTGTTCTCCCATGTCCACGCCGTACATATCGCTTTTCTCCGGATTCTTCCTGACCCGCATTCCATACCAGGTCACATAGGCGATGCTGACCGCCAGCAGGGCAATAAAAGCAGCCATCCTGAGCCCAAAGCCCGAAAACATCGGAAGGCCTGCGATACCCTGGGCCACGCCTACGGTAAACGGGTTCGTACATCCGCCGGCGTAACCTGCTCCGGCCGCAGCGTAAACCATTCCTATGGCGGTGATTGAGTCAAATCCCATTGCCAGGCATACGGCAATTACAAGAGGCACAAAAGCCAGAAACTCTTCAAAGTTGGCCGCAAAGCAGGAACCCAGGCCAAATACCGTCATGCAGACCGGAATCAGTAAGATTTCTTTTCCCGACATCTTGCGGACCATATTTCCCATACCGGTTTTGATCGCTCCCGTCGCGTCCATGACGCCGAAAGCTCCGCCGATAATGAGCAGGAAAAAGATAACATCCCCCGACTTCTGAAGTCCCAGTGTTAAAGACATAAAAATGTCGAACAGCTTTACCGGATTTTGCGTTACATAGTGAAACGTCGTGGGATCTACAACCATACGCCCCGTAACGGCATCCTCCACCCTCTCAAATACGCCTGCCGGAACGACATAGGTGGCAACTGCACTCAATAAAATAATGACCGCAAGTATAATGACCGGATTCGGCGCTTTCAGCTTGAATTTCTTCTCCTTTTTCTCTTTCATAGTTTCCCCTTTCTTTTCGCGTACGTTTTTTACCTGTCTGCCCCTTATTATTTTCTTTTTAACTGCCTTCTCCTTTCCCAATATTATCCGATAAACCTGCCTGTACATTTATCTTTACGGCATGTCTGCCGGTAATTGATTACTGCAAATGCGGCCGACAACAGAAAGAATACCGAAGCCATAAAAAATGGCAGCTTATTTCCCATGCTGTAAATAAAGCCTGCAAAAAGCGCTCCAAGCACTTTCCCTCCAAATAAAAATGATGTGAACAGTCCCGATATTGTCCCACTGTCCCCGGAAGACGCCTCATCCGTTACAAGCGCCTGCTGCATTGGAACGTACAGGGAATTGAATGCATAAAAAATGAAGTTTCCCATAATGTAAAATGTTACGTTATTGATAAAAGGAACCATGCCCGATGTGACTGCACATAAAATGAGAACGGGAATGATTGTCTTTCTGGAATTTGTCTTCCGGATCATCCAGAGTCCGATTGTAAAATCCACAACCAGCGCAATCACTCCGATTCCGGCCCGGATCAGGCCGTTGTAGTAATTCGGCAGATCCAGCGCTGCCTTCACGTAATAGTTATAGGCGTTATCGTAAGCGGTCGTGGCAAAGCTGGACAGGAAGACGGCTGTCAGGAAAACAAGGGAAGACAGCCGCAAGGATCGGGCCTTTTCTTTTCCCTTGCCCGGCAGCTCCGCCAAAGTCCCCTGCTTTTCCGGATCCCTTAAAGTAAAACAGATTGCGGCAAACGATATCAGCATTGTCGTAACCTGAAGCCTGAATACAAGCATAATTGAAAAAGTGCCGATAATTCCTCCGATGGAATATCCCACCGCACAGCCGATGGTGGCAATTGCGGAATGATACAGCATGAAACGGTACCTGTTTTCTTCCTCCGTCACGTCCATCAGATAGGACATCGTACTTACCGTACTGGCGGAGCAGGCCACGCCGGCCAGCATCCTCCAGACGACAATTCCCGTCTGAGTCACTGAGATACTGAATAAACTCTGTGCAACGGCATGCAGTAATATTCCTGCAGCCAACACTTTTGTGCTTCCTATGCGCCGGCACATCCTCCCCCAAAACGGGGAGAAGAAAAAGGATGCGCCCGCCATAGCGGCAAAGGCAACGCCAAACATATAATCCGGCATTCCCAGTTCCAGGAAAAGGGCCGGGGTGACGGGGTTGACACAATTTGAAATAACGGCAAAGGCGAGATGAAAAATAAGCAGGCGGGTTGCGGACACTCTGCGGCATCCCATTTTATAGTACGCTGTCAAATTCAGCCTCCTATCTACTGAAATGATCCTGTTACGGTTCACAGAATGTACGCTGTAAATCGTAATATGAACTTTAATGTTAATTTTTTGTTAATTTTAATTCCCGCCTTCTATTGTAGTATAATGCCTTTTCAGCTATATGTAAAATTGATTATTTCGCAAACAGTAATCAATTATTTTAATTACTTTTTATTGACTTAACGCAGGAAAGTTGATACCTTTAATGTATCGTAATAACCGCAGAAATAGCGTGTAATC
>CATWBR010000069.1 GCA_958349075.1 uncultured Clostridium sp. | reverse complement strand
ATTCATAAACATAAAGAGGATAACCTCCTAATATATTTAACAATAGTTAGATATATCAGGAGGTTTTTTGCATGGAAGAAAAGTTAAACCGGCGGCCTCATAAGCTGGAGGTCACAGGCAGGGGGACGGGCAGTGTAACCGGTATACAGGATGTGGTGTCCTTTGACGAGAACCAGATTATCCTGGATACGGATATGGGTCTCCTGACTGTGAAGGGAAAGAATCTGCATGTGAGCCGGCTGACGCTGGAAAAGGGAGAGGTCGATATCGAGGGGACATTTGACAGCTTTGCCTATTCCTCCAATGAGAATTACCGTAAATCAGGCGAATCCCTGTTTACCCGGCTGTTTAAATAATAAGAAAAGGCGGGGCAAATCGGGATGAGCATGACAATTCGCTATGAACTGCAGCTGCTGTTTGCGAGCCTGGCAGTGGGCATTTGCCTGATGGTGGTATATGACGGCCTGAGAGTGTTCAGGACTCTGGTCCCTCATGGAAATTTCTGGACAGGCATAGAAGATGCGGTCTACTGGGCGGCATCCAGCATTACGACATTTCTCCTGCTGTTCCGGCAAAATGACGGCATACTGAGATGGTATGCAATATTAGGCGTGCTTATGGGAATGCTCGTCTACAATCTTACGGTCAGCCGTATTTTGCTGAGGCTCTTGAAAAAAGTTGAAAAATATCTTACAATAAGGAAAATAAAACGACAAAAAATCCGGCAGAAACAGCTTGAGGAGGAAGAGAAGAAACGCCTCCTGGAAGAGCAGAAGCGGAAGGAAAAGGAAGAACAGAAACTCCGCCTCCGGGAAGAAAAACAGGAGCAGAAGCGCCTTCTCCGTGAGGAAAAGGAAAAGATAAAAGAACAGAAAAAACGGCAGAAAGAGAAACAGGGCGGCCTGACCGGGGAGCAGGGGCAGGAGTCAAGCAGGAGCAGAAAGGCGGAAGAGAAAAAAGATGCGGGAAAGCGGAAGAGCAAAAAGAAGAAAGAAAGAAAATCTGAATAACCGCATGGCGCTGGTCGGCATTACGCTGGTCGTTCTGAGCCTGGCGATAGCCGTGCACCTGAAAGGGATCGATATGAAGAAGAAAGATTTGAATTATCAGATCCGGGAAGAGAACCTTCAGGTCCAGGTTCAGGCCGAGGAGGAAAGGGCGGCGGAGCTGGAACAGTACCGCGTTTATGTCCAGACAAAACAGTATATCGAGAAGGTTGCCAAAGAAAAATTGGGACTCGTCAATAAGGACGAGATATTGCTTAAACCGGCAGAAAAGAAGTAAATGCCCGGAAAAGAAGTGGGAATCCGGCGAAACGTGCGGTATCTGTCGTACGATTTCAGGTATTCCCCCAATGAATTTGACAAATATTTCCCTCCGGCCTGTATATAATGGTTTCACGCAGGTTAGGAGGGATTTTTGTGCTTAAAAAGAAGAGTTTACATAGAGACATGGCAGATGTCAATGTCTATACGGCCAGACGCCTGAAAGATATGGCGATGTCACTTAGCGGTCTGGCGCAGGCGTTTGCCGATGAAATCGGGGGCGGAAGGCAGCTTACAAAGGATGACGGCCTGGCGGCCATGCAGACGGCAGCAGCGGCTGTCTGCGGGGAATGCATGAAATGCAACCTGTACTCCGGCAGCAGGAGGGACGACAGCTATTACCTTTATTATCTTCTCCGGGCCTTTGAGCAGAAGGGCAAGATTGATATGGAGGACATGCCCAGGCTGTTTAATGAGGCATGCAGGAAAAAAGATGACTATGTGCTGCATCTGAACAGGAACCTTGGACGGGCCACAATGAACCTGTCATGGAAAAACAGATTCCTGGAGAGCAGGGACACCGTGATTGTGCAGTTTCGCGAGCTGGCTTCGATCCTGGAGGAGTTTTCAGGACAGATGGAAAATGCGACGGACATCACGGGTGACTGGGAAGAACAGATCAAATACATATTCCGTCGCCACCATATGAAGGTGGAAAATATGCTGATGCTGGAATATGAAAATGAGCAGAAGGAAGCTTTTCTCACAATACGCAGCACCAACGGTAAGTGTATGACCGCCCGCGATGCCTCCGAACTGGTGGGACGGGCTATGGCAGGAAGAAAATGGAGCGCAGCCAAGGACAGCAAGAGCATCATCACCAGGAATGCGGCCACATTCCGCTTTATTGAGGAGGGGAAATACAGGATGCTCCACGGAGTTGCCAAAGCGGCTAAGGGCGGGGAGATGGTATCGGGTGATAATTTTACCATCTATGAAGGACTTCCCAGGCAGGTCATTATGAGCCTGTCGGACGGTATGGGAAGCGGCCCCCTGGCGTGCGAGGACAGCAGTAAGGTGGTGGAGTTGACACAGCAGCTTCTGGAGACCGGATTTTCCGCCCGATCTGCTCTTAAACTGGTCAACACGGTGCTTCTTCTCGCAGGGGCGGAGCAGAATCCCGCAACGCTTGATTTGTGCTGTATCGATCTCTACACGGGAGTGCTGGAGGCAATGAAGCTGGGCGCTGTTCCTACCTTCATCCAGGGGCATGACGGCGTGGAGGTTCTGGAGGCCGGAGACGTCCCGATGGGAATTGTAAAATCGGTTGAGCCGGTGCTGTTGTCCAGAAAAATGTGGGATAACGACCGGATCATCATGGTCAGCGACGGTGTTCTGGAAGCGCTGCCCGGAGAATGCAAGGAGGAGACGCTGATCGATTTCCTGGAGGGGACCGGTTCCGGTAACCCGCAGGAGATGGCCGAGCGTATCCTTGAGTTTGCCAGTTCCTTTGAGGAGGAACCGTGCGACGATATGACCGTCCTGGTGGGCGGAATTTTTGAGAGATAACTGAAAACATCATGTAAAAGCGGCGGCAGGCCTTGTGAAACCGCCGGAATTCCTGTATACTGTAGGCAAACAGCGGCAGGAAATGAGGCAATGAAGAAAGAAACCTTTGATTATATTAAAAAGAATCATATGATTGAACGGGGAGACGGTGTAATCGTAGGCCTGTCGGGTGGAGCGGATTCCGTCTGTCTGCTGCACGTTTTGTGGTGTCTGAAGGAAGAACTTGGAATCGGGCTTCGGGCGGTTCACGTGCATCACGGCCTCCGGGGTGAGGAGGCGGACAGGGATGCCGCATTCTCGGAAACACTTTGCAGAGAGCGGGACATCCCTTTTAAGCTTGTAAAAATCAGGGCGTCCGAGGAAGCAAAGAGGCAGGGAATCTCCGTGGAGGAAGCGGGCCGCCTGGCCAGATACAGGATTCTGGAGGAGGAGGCTTTTCTGTGGGAGAGGGAGCGGGAAAGCAAAAAGGGCGGTGCCGGTGAGATAAAGATCGCCACGGCCCATCACGGCAATGACAGCGCCGAGACAATTCTCCACAACCTGTTCCGCGGGACGGGATTAAAGGGACTGTCCGGGATTGCGCCGGTCAGGGGAAGGATTATCCGCCCTGTTCTGTGGGCGCAGCGGGAAGATATTGTGAACTGGCTCCGGAGCTGCAGGATTGAGTATGTGGAGGATTCCACCAACCGGGAGAATGACTATACCAGGAACAAAATCCGCAACGAACTGATGCCCGTTATCTCATCATCCGTCAATGAGCAGGCGGTTCAGAATATCCTGAGGGCGGGGGAGCGGATACGTGAAGCCGACGAATACCTGGAAAAAACAGCATGGAATTGGATCGGACTGCATAGTGTGGATGGACAGTCCGGTTTTTCTGCGCCGGAACTTCTTAAAGAAGACAGGGTGATAAGAGGTTATGTGGTAAGGGGGATCCTCCGGAATATGGGCTGTCCTCTGAAAGACATCACAGCCAGGCACATCGACAGTGTTCTGGAGCTGATGGAAAAGGGGACGGGAAAAGAAGTGGATCTGCCGTACGGCCTGAAGGCCGTGAACAGTTACGGCAGAATTAAATTCAGCAGGAGAGAGGACAAGCCGGATATCCGGGACGAATTTAGCGGTGGACAGGATCAGCGTGCGGCCGTGGTTCCCCGGATGGATATTCAGGTATTTCCCTTCCAAAATCAAGAGGAAATTCCCAAAAACCAGTATACGAAATGGTTTGATTATGATAAAATAAAAGATACGTTATCTGTCAGGAACCGCCGCACCGGTGATTATATCACACTGGCGCAGGGGGGCAGGAAGACGGTAAAATCCTTTATGATCGACGAAAAAATCCCCCGGGAGAAGCGCAGTGAGATTTTGCTTCTGGCCGAGGGAAGCCATGTTTTGTGGATTGTGGGATACCGGATCAGTGAATATTACAAGGTAACGGAACAGACGAAAAATATTTTACAAGTACAGTTAGACGGAGGAACAGACATTGGCCGATAAAATCAGGGTATTATTAACAGAAGAGGAAGTAAATAAAAGAATCAGCGAGGTGGCGGCGCAGATCAACGCAGACTATGCGGGAAGACACGTTCATTTAATCTGTATCTTAAAGGGCGGTGTATTTTTTACCTGCGAACTGGCGAAACGCCTTGATTTATCCGTTTCCCTTGATTTCATGTCCGTATCCAGTTACGGAGCCGGAACGAAGTCCAGCGGCGTGGTTAAGATCGTAAAGGATTTGGATGAACCACTGGAGGGAAAAGAAGTCATTATCGTGGAGGATATCATTGATTCCGGAAGGACGCTTGCCTACCTGATCGAAGTTCTGAAACAGAGAAACCCGAAGAGCATAGAGCTCTGCACCCTGCTTGATAAACCGGAGCGCCGTGTGAAGAAGCAGGTACAGGTTAAGTATACCTGTTTTACAATCCCGGATGAATTTGTAGTAGGTTACGGTCTTGATTATGATCAGAAATACCGGAATTTACCATATATAGGAGTAGTGGAAGTATAAGGAGGAAGCCAGTTGAAACAGCGGCAGTCATTTGGAGGAGGCATGGGACTTCTGATCCTTGTAATGCTCCTCGTCATGTTATTCAGTACAAGAAACCAGAGCATATTTACACCGGGCAAGATCAGCTATACGGATTTTATGGTGAACCTGGAGAACGGAAGCATCAGCAGCGCAGTCATTAAGCCCAACCGGGAGACACCGACGGGCGAGATTGAGCTTTACATGTCATCCGGTGAGAAACAGGATTTTTATGTCCTCGATACGAAAGAGATCGAGATGGCTCTGAGAGATGCAGGCATTACGTACAAAGTGGGAGAGGTTCAGCAGGATAATTATTTTATGACCGTAATTCTTCCAATTGCACTTTCGGCCGGAGTGCTCATCTTTTTCTTTGTGTTCATGAATTCCCGTTCCGGCGGCGGAGCCAATGCCAAGATGATGAACTTCGGCAAGAGCCGCGCCAAGATGAGCCACACCAGCAATATTAATTTTACAAAGGTTGCGGGGCTTCAGGAGGAGAAGGAAGAACTGGAAGAGATTGTGGATTTCCTTAAGAATCCGCAGAAGTATACGGGAGTGGGGGCGAGAATCCCCAAGGGCGTATTACTGGTAGGCCCTCCCGGAACAGGTAAGACACTTCTTGCCAAGGCGGTGGCCGGAGAGGCGGGCGTTCCGTTCTTCTCCATTTCAGGTTCCGACTTTGTGGAGATGTTTGTCGGTGTCGGAGCTTCCCGTGTCCGTGATTTATTTGAGGATGCCAAGAAGAACGCGCCGTGTATCGTATTTATTGACGAGATTGATGCCGTAGCCCGCCAGAGGGGAACCGGCATGGGCGGAGGCCATGATGAGAGGGAACAGACCTTGAACCAGCTTCTTGTAGAGATGGACGGTTTTGGAGTCAATGAGGGAATCATTGTTATGGCCGCAACCAACAGGGTGGATATCCTTGACCCGGCGATTTTAAGACCCGGCCGTTTTGACAGAAAAGTGGCGGTTGGAAGGCCGGATGTGAAAGGGCGCGAGGAGATTCTGGGCGTCCACACGAAGGATAAACCTCTGGGAGAAGACGTGAATCTCCACCGCATCGCGCAGACAACGTCCGGCTTTACCGGAGCGGATCTTGAGAACCTGATGAATGAGGCCGCCATCAATGCCGCAAAAGAGGGAAGGAAGTTCCTGATGCAGGCTGACATTGAAAAGGCATTTATCAAAGTGGGAATCGGCGCAGAGAAGAAGAGCAAGGTGATTTCTGAGAAAGATAAGAGAATTACGGCCTATCATGAAGCGGGGCACGCCATTCTTTTCCACGTGCTGCCCGATGTAGGACCGGTCCATACGGTGTCCATCATTCCGACCGGCGTGGGTGCGGCAGGATATACGATGCCGCTGCCGGAGAAGGACGACATTCATATGACCAGGGGCAAGATGCTTCAGAACATCATGGTTTCCCTGGGCGGCCGGATTGCAGAGGAGATTATCTTCGACGATATCACGACCGGTGCTTCCCAGGATATCAAGCAGGCCACCTCGATAGCGAGAGCGATGGTTACCGAGTATGGCATGTCCGACAAGGTCGGAATGATTAACTACGGAGGGGACAGCAATGAGGTGTTCATCGGCCGTGACCTGGCACATGCCCGCAGCTACGGCGAAGTGGTTGCCAGCACGATTGACAGCGAGGTAAAGAATATTATCGATAGCTGCCATGAGAAGGCTAAAAAGCTGATTCTGGAACATGAGGACGTTCTGCACAAGTGCTGTGAACTGCTCCTTGAGAAAGAAAAGATAGGCCAGGGAGAGTTTGAAGCTCTGTTTGAATAATACGGAATAATAGGCTTCATAATGACGTTATACGGGCCTTATAATGGCCCACGTAAAGGCCGCTACAATCAGAACGCGCTGATTGCAGCGGCCTTTGTGCGTTTTGATAAGAACCGCTTTAGCGGGGCAAAAACACCGTACCCAAAATGCACAAAAAAAAGTTGCAAATTTTATGATGTTTGTGCACACTTATTTTGACACCTGTGCTATTATAATACTCGTAACCCCCCCCCAATACATTATATAGTTTTTGCTACACCCCATAAGAACGAAATACCTTCTCCTAAAAAGGCCAGCTACCCCGCTGGCCTTTTTACTGCCTTGAAATGGCATAGTACGGCGCCGGGCGGTAATGCGGTGAAAAAAGGCTTTTTTTGCCGAAAATAGTCGGTGAATCGAGGTTTTATGTTGTGTAATTGACGGGAATCATATAAAATAGAGATGATAGCAGAAAGAGGGAATGGCATGGAGAGGATTAACAGAGAAGCGCTGTTTTGCGACGAGACAGAGGATTACCGACATCCCTGCGAGGCAGATGCAGGGCAGAGAGTAATTTTCTATTTCCGTACGGAACGGGATGGTGCGGATTCTGTTTATTTTATAGAATTTGACAGACAGGGCCGAATGAAAGAGCGTGACATGGGGTACAGTCACAGCGACAGCCTGTTTGATTATTATAGTTTCGATTATATACTCAGCGAGGAGGCCATGCGATACTGTTTCAGGGTGGACCGTGAGGATGATATCTGTTTTTACGGGCGCATGGGCGTGGCGGCACAGCCGGACCGGGAGGCATCTTTTTGTATGACTCCTGGCTTTTTTGTACCCAATTGGTGCAAGGGAGCCGTTATGTACCAGATATACGTGGACCGTTTCTGCAATGGGGATCCTTCCAACGACGTGGAGACAAACGAATACATCTATATTGGAAAACCGGTGGAACGGGTCAGGGACTGGAATGAGCTGCCTTCCGCGATGGATGTGAGGCGGTTTTACGGCGGCGACATCAAGGGAATCTGGGATAAACTCAGCTACCTGAAAGGGCTGAAGGTGGAGGCTGTATATCTGAACCCCATATTTGTATCGCCTTCCAATCATAAGTATGACTGCCAGGACTATGACCATGTAGATCCTCATTTTGGCGTTATTAAACGCGACATGGATTTGCTGGTGGAACCAGATGCGCTGGACAATGACAATGCGGGCAAATACACGGCCAGAACGGCCGACGAGGAGAACCTGCTGGCCAGCGACCTGTTTTTTGCACGGTTTGTAGAAGCGGCCCATGAGAAGGGAATCAGGGTAATTATCGACGGCGTGTTTAACCACTGCGGTTCCTTCAATAAATGGCTGGATGCGGAGCTGATTTACCAGCATGAAGGCGGATATCCTCCGGGAGCTTACGTATCGGATAAAAGCCCATACAGGAATTTCTTCAAGTTTAACAATACGGAAAACTGGCCGTTCAACGACAGCTATGACGGCTGGTGGGGACATTCCACACTGCCGAAGCTCAATTATGAGGAATCGCCGGAGTTGTACCAATATATCATGGAGATTGGGAAAAAGTGGGTTTCCCCGCCATTTAATGCGGACGGATGGAGACTGGATGTAGCCGCCGACCTCGGCCGGACAGGTGAATTTAACCACCAGTTCTGGAAAGATTTCAGGAAAGCGGTCAAGGGGGCAAATCCCGAGGCTGTGGTGATTGCGGAACATTACGGGGACCCAAGCGGCTGGCTTCGTGGGGATGAATGGGATACGGTAATGAACTACGATGCATTTATGGAGCCGGTGTCCTGGTTCCTGACGGGGCTTGAGAAACACAGCGATGAGGCAAACGAAGCGCTGTACGGTGACGGACAGGCGTTTTTTGACACGATGCGTTATCATATGTGCCGGATGCAGACGCCCTCCCTGATGACGGCGATGAACGAGCTGTCAAACCACGATCACTCCAGGTTCCTGACCAGGACCAACAGGAGGACCGGAAGGCTTGCCGTAACGGGGGCGGCGTCCGCCTCAGAGGGAATCAGCTATGGTATATTCCGCCAGGGTGTTGTAATCCAGATGACATGGCCGGGAGCGCCGACCATCTATTACGGCGACGAGGCCGGTGTCTGCGGGTGGACGGATCCGGATAACAGACGGACGTATCCCTGGGGCAATGAAGACCTGGAATTGATAGAATTCCACCGTTATATGACGGGGATCAGAAAGAGAAACCCTGCATTCAGGACCGGTTCCCTGATACAGCTTGCCGCTGACAGGGGAATGATAGCTTACGGCCGTTTTAACCGCGGAGAAGACGGGAGAAAAGAGAGCCGGGGAGTAGTCATTATTAATACCTGCCATGAGGCCAAAACATACTCGGTTCCGGTCTGGCCGGTGGGAGTGACCGACTCCGAGCAGATGGAGCGCAGGATGCTCACCTATGAGGAGGGGTATAACGCAGGCTCCTTAAGATATGAAGTGAGAAAAGGGATACTGGAGATAGAACTGCCGCCCGTCGGTTCAGCTGTATTGGTGGCGGAAGAGCTGTAAAAATCTGTTTTTGGGGTCGGAAAGACGGGGAAAACAGAGCGCTGCCACCCACATCCCGGCCGCATGATGGCCGGAAGGCGGACGGCAGCGCCGCAGCATCGTAAAAAAATACAAAAACAAACAAAATACCCTTGATTTTTTCACCTTATTATGATATGATTTTTAACTGTCAGAGTAATTTTGGATGGGTTCCCGAGTGGCCAAAGGGGGCAGACTGTAAATCTGTTGCGACACGCTTCGGTGGTTCGAATCCACCTCCATCCATTGGTAATTGAATATTGCCAGTCATGAGCAATCATGAATGCCGGCGTGGCGGAACTGGCAGACGCACAGGACTTAAAATCCTGCGAGGGTTAAACTTCGTACCGGTTCGATTCCGGTCGCCGGCAGTAGTTGAAAAGATTGGGAAACCTTGAGAGATGAGGGTTTTCCAGTCTTATTTTTTGTTTATATAGGAGCATTTGTCACGGTTGGCATAATTAAAATGGAGACTGGGGCGCCGGTAACTTTACTCCCGGCGCCCCCAGTCTCCATTTTCTATCTGGTTACGTCAATTACAACCGCATCATTCTTTTCAAAAGCCGATTCGCTGTAATATCGGGTAAGCGAGCCGTCGGAATTCTTTGAAAAGCTGAAATGTTCGATAAAATCCCAAATGATCGGAATGTCCGACGGGTAGCAGTTATGGGGGCGGAGCAGACACTGCGCCCACTGGAACAGAGGCACGTCGGTCCCTCCAATGTTTTTGCTCCATCGGTAGAGAACCGGATGGCGGGAGTCAATAGTAATTGTTTCTGTCTCCGCACCGGCTGCAAAGGTATTTTCAAAGCCATTTACACTCAGCATATAGGAGGCCCAGCCGCCTAAACTTGTTGAACTAAATCCCTGCGCTAAGTCCGAGACATCCATCTGGCCTGTGATCATCATTGTAGGGATGAGCCGGTTCGCCGCATTTTCCGGAACCGGTGCCGCTGAGGTGGAGCCGACGGCGGCAAAGAATTCGGGGTTAGTGACAGCAAATCCCTGGGTTGCATTGGAACCGGCGGATTGGCCCGAACCATAAATACGGCTGAAGTCTAAACTGGCGTACACTCCGTCAATCTTTTCCCTGAGCAGTGTGATAAGAGCGTGGTAAAATCGGTCTGAATCCGCATGCGATACGCTGGAGGGGCTGGCATTGTAAGTCTCACAGACAAAGGCCAGGGCAATTCCCTTCTCCTCGGCAATCTGCCACCAGAGGGTAGAATCCATAAATATCGAATCGGTCTGTGTATTCCCGGGATAAATGATTAAAATGGGCAGTTTTTTTCCTGTAAAGCCGGCAGGAAGATATAATAGATATTCCCTGGGATCCCATTTTCCGTCACCGCTGTTGTCACTGAATGCGATTACACCTGTCTGAACGGTGCCATGGCCTTTTATGACTGTATCCCTGCCTGCCCAGATTTGGGTGCCGTCGCTGAGAACTTCCTTCGGCAGCCCGCTTTTTGCGTCCTGCTGCGCCGCAACCCGGGAGGAGGTGTAGTCCAGGCGTTCTGCGAGTACATTCGAGTATGCAAAGGTAGTGTCGTAACGTGTATATTCGGAGAGAAAGCTATAAATTTCATCCGCGTTCAGCGCCGTATTTTTAGACAGCTTAACTTTTGAGATACCGTATCGGGCACCCTTTTCCTTACGTTTTGCATTTACATATTCAGTCTGAAAAGCGTCAGAGTTGATATCCTGATAATAAACGCCGTCTACAGCGGCAGAGCGGCAGTCATTCGCTTCTTTCCAATAGCTTTCACTGCCGGTATAACCTGCAAAACAGGTGGGAACCGGTACATCCCTGGCGGTAATTCTGCGTCCGCCGCCTACGCCGGTCTGCTTTAACGTTTCATCCAGCACATCTGTTATATCTCCATTGGCGCTCTTTCCATCATATTCGGCGCTTGCCGCTGCAGTCAGCGCTGCGCTTCCGATGCTCTCTCCGTTTAAATAAACCTGGCTGATGACTAAGATTGGATTTGCCGCGGCCCAGTACTCCAGGGCGGCGCCGCCTTTTCCATAGCCTGCGAGATAGAATTCACCAAAAGTGGAAAATACATTCTGATTATGTACGTTGTTTCCGCTGCTCAGGAAGCCGAATGCCGCCTTCAGATAATCCGCTTCATCCGCCGGACTTCTCCATCCGCCGGTTCCGGGCTCCAGAACAAACAGCCCTTCGCCCTTATTCCGGGCCAGGTCAAGCCAGCCCTCCTGTTTCAAAAAATCCCACGTATCAACACCATCAGGAACGGCTATCACGGTAAAATAGGAACGGATCGACGCCTCCGGTGCAATATACACACTTACAGTCCTGGCATCGTCCATCATTCCGTTGCCGTTTACATCGATATTTTTCATGAAATATCCGGTTAAAGGCAACTGGGCGGCCTGTGAAAAATCCTTTTCCAAGTGTGTCACGCCGTCAAAATCTGCCGCCGTGGCAGCGGAGCTTCCCAAATTTCCGCCGCCCTGAACGGCTTCCCGTTTAAGCGCCCACTCCTGATAAAGCTCATCATAGATGGTATATCGGTAGCCTGCTTTGCTGCTTCCGGCAGCTTTCCCGCGGCACTTCAGCTCATAGGACGTGCCATCCTTCTGTTTCGTGTGATAAATGAGCTTCCCTGTATCTGAGGCAATCCGGCAGTCGGGGCCATAATAAGCGGAGTCGCTGAAATACCATCCGTTGAGACGTGTGGTGGAGTGATCGCTCTCGCCCCAGTAGGCATAAAGCTCTGATGGGTATCCGGTAAGGCGTACGTTTCCGGCTGCCCAGTCAGCGCCTTTGGCCGAGGTCATAATCTCCCTGTATTTGGCGACGCTGTCGATATTATCCGTGTCCTGTTCTCCGTCAAAAACCCATACTTTCAGACCTGTTCCGGCAACAGCGGCCCAATCATCGTCGTCGTAGCCATAACCAAAGGTGCCGTTCTGACAAATATAAGCATCGATGTTAAAGTTATAAGCGCCCGTGGGCAGCCTATGGGTTTCGTTCTGATTATTCCCCATTTTCTGATTCATGGGATGATAGGGCTGTCCGGCCAGCGCTTTGATAATAAGGGCAGAGGCCATCGTTCCCCGGGAATTGCCCTGGAGCACGACATTTCCGGTGACACCATAGGCATCAATAAAATATTTCATCACATTGACGTCGTCCGCCACAAAATCGTAGATGTTAAAATATTCTCCGGGTCCGGCGCTTGAACGGTCATGGATATTGACCACAATAGCGCCTTTGTTCATCCAGGAGGTGGTGGCAGAGTCGTACATTATGCCGGTACCGTCATTATCACAGCCCTCTGCGAGTTTCCAGTATGAGATTCCCTGGCCCTGCAGCGTAAAAACAATTCCAGCGGCGGGATCGTAATGTTCCGGCACGTAGAAATAACCGCGGACATAATCATCGCCCGTGCCGTCAGTCGCCCTTCCCGCGGTGCTGCTTACCCTGATACCCGCCTGCTCAAAGGAACGGAACCCTTTTTCGCCGAATTGCAGGTCAATGGTTTCTGCCCACAGGCCGCCTTCCCTGTATCGGCCGTCGGCTTCATTGGCCAGGCAGGCTGCTGCAGAAGGATCCTCCCACGCATGCCGCAGCTTCAGTTCCAGGCAGGCTCTGGCCTGATAACCCATTCCCTTGGTATTCGGCAGATATCCATTATTGGCACTGCTGCCGTAATGAATGGCACCGTTTTCATCACGATACCAGGCGCCGGTGCAATATATGCCAAAGGCGTTCCGAACGCGGGCTCCCGCCGGGGTTTCACCGGTATAGACGAGAACATTATCTTCAGTAGCGGCAGTTCCGTTTTCTACAGTTAAGATGACGGTCTGACCGTCCACGGCAGCATTTGCAATTTTAATCCTGCCGTAATCCGGAGACAGCGTTCCGCGGTCTTCCAGGTTATAACTTTCCGCATTAATCCCCGTCAGCGATATGCCGGCATTATAAGTAACTTCCACCTTCACCAGTCCGGTGCCGTAGACGGTATCGTCCGTATACGCCTGAATGCACACTACATCCCCCATTGTGGGACGAGTTCCCTCCTGCGCAGCCAGTGTACCGGCGCTCAGCACTGACGCGAGCGCCAATCCTGCAAAGACTGAAACCAGAATTTTCCCAGAACCTTTTCGCATAGCTTTTCCTTCTCCTTTCGCACTCCTTGTTTTTCAAATATTTTTATGATTTGTTTTCTCCTTTCCAGTAATTTACGGACGGGTGATTTTATCCTGCACGGATCGTAGCAAGCGTTTTAAATCTTTATCAGAGCATGCCATATGTTTAAAA
>CATWBR010000068.1 GCA_958349075.1 uncultured Clostridium sp. | reverse complement strand
GGCGGCTGCTAAAAGGAAATAGTGGTGAAAAATTAGGACGCCGCCGGTTGGCCGGAGCCGGGGGGGAGGTTATGAGTCTTTGGTTCCGGGCGGATGGTGTCGTGAGGTGGGGGATACGGAAAAAAGAAACCTCCTCCCCCACGGGAGTCTATGAACCGGAACCAAAGACGCCGGGGGTATCGCCCGCCCGTCTTCCCGGCCTGCGGCGTCTGGACTGTCCTATTTCTTCAAAGGGGTAGGAGGGATTGTCGAGGCCACTACTCGTATCAGAAAGAGGTAAGGGAATTATGGTTGGAATAATAGATTAAATGCGTAACAAAATGTTTCCATTTTTTCTATGCGCTGCAGCTTCAAATAAAGTGGAGCTTAATTGCCTTTGCTAAATGAACCGCCACCTCTATATGTATTTACGGTACAGGTATATGTCTGACCGCATTTAGGACATTTTACGACATGATAAATGACATCATCTTTCCATTGCCCGTTCACATCTTTATGACAACCTAATTCACAATTGCCGTCAATTAAAACGAAGTGTTGGATATCAATAAGTTCTTTGATATAGTTAACAGCCTTTTCATACTCGTTAGGTGTTTGAAATTTGTTTTTCAACTCTATTTTAGAGCAATAATCACACATACTGTACCTCTCTTAATTTTCTTTCGATTTCTTTCACCAAACCCTTATGCGAACTGGATTTTTCATAAAAACAACCTCCTGTTTCTATATCAGTACCCGGCGTCTATTATAAATCGCCGTTCCTTCACTTTCTTCGCCTAATACGCATTATTTCCCAGCTATTTGTTTCATTCTACGGTTTCTATACAATTCTGTCAAATCTACATAGATCGCCTTAAGGCTTCTCGCAAGCGGTAAATTTATTTGTGCACCAAAGCGGGGACCATTTTATACTTCCATACAGGCTTTTTTTATCAAAAAACAGTAACCAAGCCATTTCAGCTTATAGAGAAATCATAACCAACTGATAAAACTACTATTTTTTGTCGTCAAATTCCTTCTGATTCATTTTTGTAAAGATTCTCCAATACCAGCCTCATAAGCAATCAAAAAGGGTGGTGGTGTCATCCCCCCTCCCCCCTCCCCCAAAATCAGGACAGACAGTAGTGGCCGTTCCGGGACGGGGTGGACAATAAACCGGGCGTCTTCAGTCCCGGGTCATAGACTGCCTGTGGGGGAGGAGGAAGAAAAAATCTCCGAAGGGGACGTTGGAATCCGCCGCTTCTTAGCGAGGTATTATCGAGCTTAGAAGCGCTGCGCATTCCATAAGCGGAAGTGGTCCCCGCAGGAGATTTCTTTCTTCTGTAGCCCCCACCTTACGATATCCATCCTCCCGGGACTGAAGACTCACAACCACCCACTCACCACCCCGTCCTCATCCGCGTCCTCATTTTTCATATTGAAGCCCCCCTGTTTTTAGAATATAATAAAGAGAACACAAAATTCATCACCCCACAGACATCACCCAGTATATGATGGCAGATAAGGAGGCCGAAAATCCATGAAAATAACCTATATACACCACAGCTCTTTTTCCATAGAGCTTGACCATGTAACAATGCTCTTCGACTATTATGAAGGGCCTCTGCCCAAATTTGACAGGAGCAGGCCTCTTGTTGTTTTTTCCAGTCATTTTCACGGTGATCACTTTGCACCGGTGATTTTTGACCTGGCGGAGGGGAGGGAGGATATTCAATACGTACTCTCCAAAGACATCAATAAAAAGAAAGTGCCGGAGCGCCTTCTTGATAAAGTAATGTTTGTAAAAGCCGGTGAAAAATACACGCTGCATCCCGGAATAAATGAAAAGACGGCAGAAGGTAAGGAACCGGAGCCTGACGGAGCCGCCATGGAGATTGAGACTTTTAAATCCACCGATGAGGGCGTGGCATTCTGGATTTCCTGTGAGGGGAAAGAGATTTACCATGCAGGTGATTTGAATAACTGGTGGTGGGAGGGCGAGGACAAAGCCTGGAACCACAATATGGCGGCCAATTATGCAAGGGAGATGGAGAAGATGGCGGGACGCACCGCAGATGCGGCCTTTATTCCGCTGGATCCGCGGCTGGAACAGTGGTTTTACCTTGGAATGAAAGAATTTATGGAAAAAGCCGATGCAAAAGCCGTAATTCCGATGCATTTCTGGAAAGACTACAGTATAATTGAAAAGATGAGGCAGCATCCGTCCAGCGAGGGATGGAGGGAGCGTCTGATAGAAATTCACAGAGAAGGAGAGGAGCTTGACATATGAAATTCACATTTGCACATAATAACTTTAATGTAGTAAACCTGGAGAAATCTTTAAAATTCTACGAGGAGGCGCTGAATCTCAAAGAAGTGCGCAGGAAGGAAGCGTCGGACGGAAGCTTTATTCTGGTGTATCTGGGCGACGGTGAGACGGGATATCAGCTTGAGCTGACCTGGCTCAGAGACTGGGAGAAGGATTCTTATAATCTGGGAGACAACGAGTTCCATCTGGCGTTTGTAACGGATGATATGGAAGCATCCCTGAAAAAGCATAAGGAGATGGACTGCGTCTGCTTCGAAAACCCGGCCATGGGAATTTACTTTATTTCGGATCCGGACGGATACTGGCTGGAGATAGTGCCGGCGAAATAAGAATTGCAGCCGGGAGGCGAAACAGTTACCGAAACATTAACCGAAACAGTGAGGAGAAAAATCGTGCTTATAAAAAACGGACGGGTTATAGACCCGGAAAGCGGCTTTGACGGTCCCGCAGATTTACTGGTTGAAGACGGGAAAATCAAAAAAATCATCAGACATGAGAGTCAGGAAAATCCTTCTGCATATGAGACGGAAAACTGCGGCGGAGAAGTGATTGACGCGTCGGGTCTTATCGTTGCCCCGGGACTGGTGGATGTGCATGTGCATTTTCGTGATCCGGGCCTGACATACAAGGAAGATATTGTGACGGGAGCGGCCGCGGCAAAGGCGGGCGGATACACGACGGTGGTCTGCATGGCGAACACGAAACCGGCTGCCGACAATCCGGAGACGGTCGGCTATATTATTGAAAAAGGGAAGACAACCGGGATACATGTGCTGGCAGCCGCAGCCGTGTCAAAGGGCCTGAAGGGACAGGAGCTGACCGACATGGAGGGGCTTGGGGCCTGCGGAGCCGCCGGTTTTACGGACGACGGTATTCCACTGATGGATGAAAAACTGGTGAAGGCCGCTATGGAAAAGGCGAAAGAACTCGATTTGCCCCTCAGTTTCCACGAGGAGGATCCTGCGTTTATTTTCAACAATGGAATCAACCGGGGAGCCGTTTCTGAGAAATTGGGCATCGGAGGTTCCCCGGCGCTCGCAGAGGATTCCCTGGTGGCAAGGGACTGCATGATTGCCCTCCACACCGGAGCGGCGGTCAATATCCAGCATATCAGTTCCGCAAATTCTGTGAAAATGGTGGCCCTGGCCAAAGAACTGGGCGCCGATGTATGGGCGGAGGTGACGCCGCATCACTTTACTCTGGATGAGACGGCGGTGCTTAAGCATGGAACGCTGGCAAAGATGAACCCGCCCCTGCGCACGGCAGAAGACAGGGAAGCTCTGATTGAAGGACTGAAGAGCGGAGCGATCGATATTATTGCCACGGATCATGCCCCGCACAGCAAAGAAGAGAAAGAAAAACCGCTTACGGAAGCGCCGAGCGGAATCATCGGCCTGGAGACAGCCCTTCCCCTGGCAGTCACGAAACTCGTAAAAGCCGGACATCTCACTTATCTGGAGCTGATGGAGAAGATGTGCCTAAATCCGGCCAGGCTCTACCGCCTGGAATCCGGACGGATCAGGGAAGGCAAAGACGCCGACCTCGTGATCTTCGACGACAGGGAAAGGTTCACAGTAGGAGAGTTCCGGTCAAAATCCTCCAATTCCCCCTTTACGGGAGAGGAGCTTTACGGGAAAGTAAAACTCACAATCTGTGGCGGAAAGGTGGTATATCGGGCGTGAGCAGACAATATAAAGCGCTTTTAATGGATGTGGACGGCACGCTCCTGGATTTTGACAGGGCGGAGGCCGCGGCATTTGTAAAGCTGCTGGTAAAATACGGTTTAGAGCCGGAAGAGAGCTATGTGAAAGAGTACCACAGGATTAACCAGGAGTGCTGGGAGGCATTTGAAGTCGGGAAGATGGAGCGGGATGATGTTCTGACGGTCCGTTTTGAGCGCTTTTTCGGCGCCCATAACCTCCCGGTGAGCGGGAGGGAGGCCGAGGATGCATACCGCGTCTGGCTCGGAGAAGGCGCCTTTCTGATGGATGGTGCGCTGGAAGTTCTCGATTATCTGAAAGAACGGTATGAGCTCTATGTGGTGACCAACGGCGTCGGCACCACACAGAGAAAACGTCTTAAGGCCTCGGGACTTTCCGGGTATTTCCGGGAGCTTTTTATTTCCGAGGAGGCGGGCAGCCAGAAACCGCAGAGGGAATTCTTTGACTACTGCTTTGCCCGTATTCCGGATATCAGGCCGGAGGAGATGATGGTGATCGGGGACTCCCTGACCTCCGATATCCAGGGCGGGGTGAATGCGGGAGTTGACACATGCTGGTTTAACCCGCAGGGGAACGAGAACAGGAAAGCGCTCCCGGTAACAAAAGAAATACGCAGGCTTTCTGAGCTTAAAACATTCCTGTAATACTGACAAGGAGAAACAACTATGAAAACAATGTTAAAGCGCGGAGCCGGTATTCTGATGCCGATTTTCAGCCTGCCGTCCCCCTACGGAATCGGCACGTTTGGAGAAAGCGCATATGAGTTTGTGGATTTACTGAAACGGGCAAGACAGAATTACTGGCAGGTGCTCCCGATGGGGCCGACCAGCTACGGCGACAGCCCGTACCAGTCCTTTTCCGCCTTTGCCGGAAATCCTTATTTTATCGATCTCGATACGCTGAAGGAAGAAAACCTTCTGACCCAGGAGGAGATAGACGCCTGCTTCTGGATGGAAAAGCCGGAAGAGGTCAAATACGACGCAGTGCATTATTACCGTTTTCCCCTTCTGAGGAAAGCATTTGAAAGAAGTTTACATAAAGAGACGGAAGAGTATGCGAAGTTCTGTGAGAAAAACAGCTACTGGCTTCCCGACTACAGCCTCTATATGGCTCTTAAGAAACATTTTGAGGACAGAGAATGGCTGACCTGGGACGAGGACATCAGACTCCGGGATCCCGAGGCGATTAAAAAGTATGAAAAAGAGCTGGAAGAAGAGACAAACTACTGGAAATTCCTGCAGTATAAATTCTTTGAACAGTGGGAGAAGCTTAAGGCCTACGCGGCGGAGAATGCGGTAAAGATTGTCGGGGATATCCCGATCTACGTGGCGCTTGACGGCGCGGACGTGTGGAGCCATCCGGAGCTTTTCCAGTTGGATGAGAAGGAGCTGACGCCGGTCAGGGTGGCCGGAGTGCCGCCGGATGCATTCTCCGATGAGGGACAGCTCTGGGGGAATCCCCTCTATGACTGGGAAACCATGGAGAAGACGGACTTTGCCTGGTGGAGGGAGAGGATGAAAGCTTCGGCCGAACTCTACGACGTTGTCCGTATCGACCATTTTATCGGAGTGGTCCAGTACTACTCCATTCCATACGGAGCCAAAGATGCGAAGGACGGCAAGTGGGAGAAGGGACCTGGAAGGAAGCTGACGGATGCAATCAACGAGGCGGTCGGAACGACAAAGATTATTGCCGAGGATTTGGGGATCTTCAGCCAGGACGTAAAGAACCTTCTGGCGGAGACCGGATATCCGGGAATGAAAATTATCGAATTTGCCTTCAGCGGAGACCGTTTTAATGAACATCTTCCGCACTGCTACGATCCGAACTCCGTTGTATACGGCGGAACCCATGACAATGAGACTCTGGCCGGATATTTTAAGGCGGAGAAAAGACAGTGGTGGGAGCTTCAGTATATAGCAGATTACCTGGGCGCGGCCCATCAGAGTGAGGTTGTAGACAAGGTTTTCCGCGCGGCTTACGGTTCCGTGGCAAGCGTGGCGATTTTCCAGATGCAGGATGTGCTGAAACTCGATAACTGGGCAAGGATGAACACACCGAGCACGGTGGGGGAGAACTGGAGATGGAGAATGAAACCCGGACAATTCGGCGACGAACAGACCGGTTATCTGTCCTGGCTGGTTGATACATTCGGCCGCTTCCAGGACGGCCGTTAAATCAGCCTCAAAACGACAACACAAGGAATTATGACAGGAGGACAATTTATGCAGAAAAGAAAGACCGGAAAATTTGCAGCAGCGCTGCTCTTAACATTATCCATAGCCGCCCTGGCGTCCGGCTGTGCGAAGAAGACGGATCCCGTGGGAACATCTCAGCCGCAGGAGGAGACGAAAACTTCCCAGACCGCAGTTACGACGGAGGAGAGTACCGAAGATCCGAGGAAAATGCCGGAACTTAAATCAGAAGACGAGATTAACATTATGTGCGGAACTGTGAAAGACGCAGGGATGAATACGGTGGTGGTGGCAAATGAGGAGTATCCGGACGGCGTTGTATTTGCCAAAGAAGACGCGGCAGTGAGCCTGACCGGGGGACTCGCCATCGATCACGAGGTAACCGTATTTTACCGCGGAGAAATAAAGCTGGAGGACTCAAAGTCCGTGCATGCCGAGCTTGTCAGGGATCCCAGAGAGGGAGATAAAGACTGCCTGGCGGGTGTTGTTTCAGGCGAAGTTCTCGGCGTCGGCATGAGTGTCATCACAATCCGCACGGAGGAAGGGACCGAGGTCTCCTTTGAGCAGGACCCGAAGCCGGTTAACCTGTCGGAGGGTCCCGTGGAAGGCGATGATGTCACGATCTTCTATTCCCACAAAAAGGGCGGGACGATCTACGTGCCGGAGCTGATCCAGGACAAAGAGAAGTAACCGGGAGTTGGTGACGGAATCAGGAAAGCCGAAAGCCCGGTGGCACAGTAAGAAAAATTCAGAATTTAAACGCAAAACGGACAGGACTAAAGAGGCCGATTTACCTTCAGTCCTGTCCGTTATTTTGTTTTTTCTTTATCCTCATAGTCCACCAGACATCGCTCATAGGCATTTATTACCGTGGTATCACCATAAACGGAATTCCGCTTGAAATTCCCCCCATAATTTGCGTGGACATGGCCATGGATAAAGTAGGCCGGTTTGTATTTGTCCATCAGCCTGTTAAATGCCTGGAAGCCGGTGTGCGGGAGATCCTCCCCGTCGTTTAGGCCGTAGGCCGGGGCGTGGGATACGAGAATATCAAAGCCGCGGCTGATGGCCAGTTTGGGCCAGAGTCTGGAGACGCGCCGGTTCATGGCACCCTGGGTGTACTGGTGGACGCCGTCGCGGTAGCGCATGGAGCCGCCCAGACCCAGGATCCGGATACCTTTGTAGTTGTAAATTTTATCTTCAATGCAGATGCAGCCTTCCGGCGGCGTCTGTTCATAGCAGTCGTCGTGGTTGCCATGAACATAGAGCACCGGAGCGTGCGTAAACGTGGCCAGAAAGGAGAGGTACTGCGGGGCTAAGTCACCACAGGAAATGATAAGATCGACCCCGTCCAGCTTTGATTTCTCAAAATAATCCCAGAGGGATTTGGACTCCTCGTCAGCCAGTGTCAGTATTTTCATTTATAAAATCCTCGTATGTTATTCTGAATCCGTATCCCGTCGGATGCCTGCCGTCCTCAGCCCGGCCGGATTGGGCGGGGCGGTACAGTACAGGAACCATGGGTTACTGTGTCTGGTATCGTTTTTATGCGGTATTACCTTTAGAGCCCCATATGGTGCCGTGGTATACCCCGGAGTGTGATATTGCCTTTGGAGCTTTACACCGCCTCAGATGTCTTTGGGTTTGCGGAGTCCCTGCAGCCGGACAACCGGCCGGGCCTCGTCGGCCAGCATCTCAAAATCGGGGATGGCGCCTATAATATTGTCCGCCAGCCAGTCCATCGTGATAATCTCCTCGGGTGTGAGGATGTGATCGTCGTCCTTTTGAACCATACCGTCCTGGGAATACAGCGTTCCGGAAAATGGATGGAATGAACCTGATTCCACGGCCCGGCGCATGAATTCCACCAGCTTTTTTGTGCCGGGAGCAAGGTTCTGGGTGTAAATGATATCCACAACCCCGGCCGACAGGCCCCACCAGTAGTTCAGGGCCCTGCTGTCGGAGGAATCGTTCTCATCCCAGGATCCGCTGATGATACTGCCGATGATTTTCTCGTAGAACTTCCCCCAGTTCCACAGCGGTGTGGCCGCGTTAAACGGTGTGCTGCCGTCCGCCGCGTTCTCAAAGCGGTACAGGCCGAACTGCCGGGAAGCGAACCGCGGGATAATCATATCCTGGCTGGATATATAGGAAATATGGTGTTTTCTGAAGTATTCGACAATATCATCCTCTTTTACCGTGGACCATTTCAGGTAAATCTCGGCTCTGGGGTTCACCATCCGGGCGCCCAGGGCGAATGCGTTGATATTGGCCGTCATACCGTATATCGGATAATCGGCAATGTAACCAATGTGGTTATTGTCCGCCAGGGAACCGGCGATCATTCCGCAGAGAAACTTCGCCTCATACATCCTCCCATAATAGGTCCTGATATAGCGGTGGGAGGTATTCAGCGAACAGTTCAGGATCCTGACGTCCGGGTATTCCACCGCCGCTTTCAGGCTGGCGGGAATAAATTCGGGAGTGGTGGTGAAAATAATGCCGCACCCGGCATCGATGGCTTTTTTGATTGCCGCCTGGGCATCCTCCCCCGCGGTTACGTTGTCGATACAGATTGTCTCGGCCTGCCCCTTGAAAATCTCTTCCACATGGCGTCTGCCCAGTTCATGGGCGTAGGTCCAGCTTGATGTGGCGGCGTTCTTGGAGTGGATAAACGCAATCCTGACCTGTTTTGGGGAAGGTGGAAGCAGGATGTCGATCAATTTTTTTCTGGGCGAGGCGTCCACGGGATCCATGACCAGTTCCACGGACTGCTTTTCCTTGAGAAGTGTAAATTCATCCCAGATTTTCGCCATGTTCTCTTTCACTTTGGACGACGGATCGTTAAGAAGCGACGCATAGCCATATATTTCAATATAGGACAAAAGGGCATCACCGGTTTTAACGGGGAGCCGGGAACCGCCGCTGGCTATGTAGGCGCTGCGGAATTTCACATAGGCTGCGGCAAAATCCATCCGCATCTCCTCAGACCATACCGTCTTACTGTCACCGGCCACGGCGGCGGCCAGGCGGGTAAAACCGCCCTCCCGGCCGAACAGAACATAGTTGATGTTGGTCAGCCGGTGGAAATTCATATACTCATAGTAGATGATATTGTCCGTCTCTTTCGTCCGCCTCGGAATCAGCCGGGTTACAACGGCGGGGATAAAGGGGGAGTCAAAATATTTCAGTACACTGACCCGTTTATTACCCTCCATGATGTAAAAACGCCCCATGAATTCGCAGGCGGTCACGGGCTCACGGATCCCCTCCTTCAGATGGGAATCACAGAGATTAATCCATTTGGAGGCAAATTCTGAATGAGGATCCAGAAGAGGCATATAATTCGGGGCAAATGCCGTCCGTCTGCCGATGCTTCTCGTCCCGGCAATAAGCTCAGCCGGAATCTGCTGCAGTCCGAGCCGCACCTCGGAAACAATATCGATATGGGAAATACTTTCATCAAGGGCCTGCAGGTAGGGATAGCTGCCCTCCGAAAGATGGCGCTGGTATTCCTTTTTTCCTGCTTTATAGGCTTTTGAATAATCATCATAAGACATAGGGGACCTCCTGTCTGGAATTCGCAAAGCCGGAAATTTTTGTTGGTTTGAGTATAGCACAGGTGGACAGAGGGCGCAATGAGGGAAGATTAGTTGAGATGTGAGGACGCTTCTGTAAGATGGCGGACGGGGGAGTGGGATGGTGTTTATGAGTCTTCAGTCCCGGTTTGTAGGGTGTGGTGAGGGGAATCCGGAGAAAAAAATTCCTGCGGGGACTCGCTCCCGCTTGTGAAGCGCACAGCGGATGCTAAGACGTCAAAAAACGCCGTCTAAGCACCGGCGGGCTTCAAGGTCACCCTTCGGAAAGTTTTTCTCCTCCTTCCCCCGGGCAGGTTGTCGACGGGACTGAAGACTCAGGGAAGGTGTTGCCCCGTCCGTCAGCTTCAGAGGCTGATTGTCTCTTTCGTCAAGTGTGGGGGAGTGGGATTGCCGCAAAACCCTTGTTTTTCAGGGATTTTGCGAAATCAGTCTTGCAAAATAATTATTTTCCTGTAAAATAGAAGAGACGCAGCGGGAGGGGCATGAAAAAGCCTCTTTTTCTATCCCTGCAGTTTGTCAGTGAACGGGAATAAACAGTCAGTCATTATAAAGCAGTTAATTATGAAAGGGAATCAATATGATTAGTACAAGTAATGTAACGTTACGTGTAGGCAAGAAGGCATTGTTTGAAGATGTCAGCATTAAATTTGTCGAGGGAAACTGTTATGGAATGATCGGCGCCAACGGAGCCGGTAAATCTACGTTTTTAAGAATCCTGTCCGGGCAGCTTGAACCGACCAGCGGAGAGGTTGTTATCACCGCGGGACAGAGACTTTCCTTCCTGCAGCAGGACCATTTTAAATATGATGCCTATACGGTTCTGGACACCGTTATCATGGGAAATGCCAGACTGTATGAGATAATGAAAGAAAAAGAAGCAATTTACATGAAGGAAGACTTCACCGATGAAGATGGAATCAAGGCCGCCGATCTGGAGGGTGAGTTTGCCACGATGAACGGCTGGGAGGCGGAATCAGACGCCGCCAATATGCTGAACGGACTTGGTATTGATACGGATTACCATTATAAAATGATGGGCGATTTAAACGGCGCCCAGAAGGTAAAGGTCCTTCTGGCCCAGGCGTTATTCGGAAACCCGGATATCCTGCTGCTGGATGAGCCGACCAACCATTTGGATCTGGACGCTATCGCCTGGCTGGAGGAATTCCTGATTAACTTTGAGAATACGGTAATCGTGGTATCCCATGACCGGTACTTCTTAAACAAGGTCTGCACCCAGATTGCCGATATCGACTACGGCAAGATCCAGCTTTACGCAGGAAACTATGATTTCTGGTATGAGTCCAGTCAGCTTATGATTAAGCAGATGAAGGAAGCCAACAAGAAGAAGGAAGAGAAGATTAAGGAACTGCAGGAATTCATCCAGCGTTTCTCGGCCAATGCCTCCAAGTCCAAACAGGCTACTTCCAGAAAGAAAGCGCTTGAAAAAATTGAACTGGATGAGATCAGGCCGTCCAGCCGTAAATATCCATATATTGATTTCAGGCCGGAGCGCGAAATCGGCAACGAAGTGCTGACCGTGGAAAACCTTTCGAAGACAATCGACGGAGTAAAGATTTTAGACGGAATTTCATTTATCCTGAACAGGGAAGACAAGGTTGCCCTGGTCGGCCCGAATGAGCAGGCCAAGACGGTACTGTTTAAGATTCTGGCAGGCGAGATGGAGCCGGACGAGGGAAGCTATAAATGGGGACTGACCACATCCCAGGCATATTTCCCGAAGGATAACAGCGCTGAGTTTGATAATGACGACACGATTGTGGACTGGCTGACCCAGTACTCTCCGGTTAAGGATGTAACATATGTCCGCGGTTTCCTGGGCAGAATGCTGTTTGCCGGTGAGGATGGAGTGAAAAAGGTAAAAGTTCTTTCCGGTGGAGAGAAAGTCCGCTGTATGCTTTCCAAGATGATGATCTCCGGAGCCAACGTGCTGATCCTTGATGAGCCGACCGACCATCTGGACATGGAGTCCATCACGGCACTCAATAACGGTATGACCAAATTCCAGGGCGTAATTATTTTCTCATCACGTGACCATCAGATTGTGGAGACAACGGCAAACCATATCATGGAAATTGTGAACGGTAAGCTGATCGATAAGATTACCACATACGACGAATATCTGGCAAGCGATGAGATGGCCAGAAAACGTCAGGTATTTACAATTACAGACAGCCAGGAAGAGGACGACTGATTTGTACCGTAACCGTGACTCAAAAATAATAAATAAAAGAGGCAGATGTTCTGAGTATGGAACATCTGCCTTTTTATCTGCCGCCGCCGGCCTGTCCTGCTGAAAAGGATTTCTTCATTGAGGAAGATTCTTTGGCTTTTCATCTTTCTTCAGTTTTTCGGTATTTTCCAGATAGGTGAGATAGTTAACATAATCCACCAGCTGCCTCTTTGATTTGCCGCTGAAAGAATCGATTCGGCAGACAAAATCGCCAATAGTGACATTCTGAATCAGATAATTGGAAAATTCAGGAGGGATCTTGGGATAATCTATGCGGCCTAGAAGGAAATCCGTACTGACATTATAGTAGGAGGACAGGTTAAGTAAATGCCGGACAGGGAGCTCCGTTTTACTGGTTTCGTAACGTGAGTAAATCTGCTGTGTTGTGCCAATGACCCGGGAGATATCCTCCTGAGTCTTGCCGTTCTTTTCACGCAAAAGACGGAGACGTTCACCGACAATTCCCATGCCATCACCTCCGGTTCTACAAACTTACACAATTTAGTTGTAGAACCAATTTATCATACATTGATTATATTGTATTTCATTACTCATAAAATGATGTATGGCTATGGCAATTTACTCTTAATATTTGTAAAAATTTCTTCAGATACTTTTGATAGGCCCCTCTTTCCTGTACTGGACGGGTGATTTACCAACCTCGCGCTTAAAAACCTGGGCAAAATACGATTGGGAGGAGAAACCTGCCAGTGAGGCTATCTGGGCAATGGAATGATCGGTTGTGGCCAGCAGTTCCCTGCTGATTGCAATTCTCCGGGCGTTCAGGTAGTTGATCGGAGACAGGCCCGTATACCGCGTAAATGCGTGAACAAGATAGTATTTGCTCATATGCGCCAGGGACGCCAACTGATCCAATGTGATATTGTCCGCGTAGTTGGAATCCAGATACCGCTTAATCTGGCTGCATTCCTTTGTCATCCTGGAAGCGGTGTAGTGTGTGGGCAGGAGATTCTGCCTGCGCGCGATACGAATCATTAAAACTTCCAGAAGAGCCTGACAGGCGGAGCCGGAGTAGTCTTCCTCGCTTTCCGCTTCCTCCAAAAGAAGCAAAAGCACCGAGAGAAGGTCCGGATCCGTACCGTAGTGGCAGATAAAATAGCGTTCCAGGCATTTGCTGTCCCGGAAGGAAACGCCGTTTACCCCAACTACGATATATTCCAGCGGATAAAGGGGAACGGAGCGCTCCGTATGTTCCATATCCGGGGGGATAATGATGAGATCGCCCTCGGCCACCGGGTATTCCTCACCCTCCAGAATAAAGCGGCCCCTGCCCGCCGTGATGTAGATAAGTTCTGAAAAATGATGGATATGAGGGATGCTCTGCCAGTCATCTTCGTACTTGGAAGTGGATACATATAAGAGACTGCCGGTCAGTTTCTGGCCGTCGTGATTTTTTAAAATAAAGCGGTTACTGCTCATAATATTACTCCTGATTGAGATGTTAAGAAAATTATAGAC
>CATWBR010000067.1 GCA_958349075.1 uncultured Clostridium sp. | reverse complement strand
TCGCCATTTAACTGAGTATACAAATCCATCAAAACCTTCCCCTGCGCAGCGCTCAGCGGCAGGTTTGCATTGTTCGTTGTACAGTTATTTACCAGCATTCCGATGGTTAAAAGTCCTGTTTTCAGATTTTTAAAGTCCTCAGCAAACTTCTTCATCTTGCCGAGGAACGCTTTTGGCGTATCTCCTGCGGCGGGGACGGGAAATTCTGTTGTGATACTATCTGCTGTCGCAATTTTTGTATTTGAAATATCACCGCCCGATGACGCTACCCTTTTTTTCAGTTCTGTATCCAGACTATCTGCATTATCATTAAAGTCCTGAATATTTACCGGATCGGCTCCTTCCGGTTTTTTCAAGTTATAATTTGTTGTGTACTGCATAAATTACCTCCTATTTAATTTCTTCCCATGTTTTCCAGTAAATCATGTCCCAGGTATAAAGTCCCAGGCTCTTCCAATCGTCGTTCTCATACTCCACTTCACGCATTATCCTGATTTCATCCCAGGTCTTTGGCAGCAGTTCATTCCAGGTGAAGATTTTTAAACTGTTCCATGTTGTATAGGTGTACTCAAACCTGTATTCAAGGTGCGCAGGCTTAATATCTTCCAGCATAGCGACAAATGCCTGCATATTCCTGGGTATTCCTTTAATTCCTATAAACCGGATAATAAAGCGGTGGTTCTCATTGTCCTCCACCACATCAACCTCACCTCCGCTGAATGACTCTGCGGTATTTTTAAGCATCTGTTTTGTTGTCGTTCCCTGTCCCCTTATTTTAGCCAGGACAATTTCACGCCGCTGTTCATATGATAACTTCAAATTTGTCGAAATTCCCAGCAGTTCCTCCCACCTCGTAATTCCCCAGGTAGAAGTGGACACGAAGCACTGAGCCAGCAAATCGTACAGATAGTATCGCAGCAGCCCTATCTCCCTGCCCTGGGTCTGGTATATTTCTTTTATTTCTCTTATTGAGGAAATGAAGGGGGGAACATAAAGCGATAAGTCTGTAAAATATTCCTCCTGTATTTCCGGTTCCAGATCTTCCAGAGCATACTTTAACTTACCGTACTTTCCAACTCCATACATATTTACACCCCCTTAAGCTGGTTCCAGGTGTAAGCGCCATGCATCTGCGCCCAGGAAAATGGTCCCATCGGCATATAGGCGCCATCGTGGTTGTGGTTCTTCGGTGCGCCATCTGTAATGCCATAGCCGGCCAGCGTTGTGGGATTCGTTCCGGCCGTCACATGTCCCTGGGCATTTACGGTTACGCTCCGGTAGGTTCCTGAGGCAGCTCCGCTGTTCGGGTGTGCATATACGGTGTCGGTAAACTTTGCCCCCGACGGCACCGAGGCGGCAATCGTATAAGCGGATGTCTTAATGCCTCCGGATGTCCCGTCTGAAATCAGAACGCGTCCTGAGACAGGCGCGGCATTAAAGCGTCCGACCGGAAGCCAGGCTGACCAGGTTCCGTTTGAACAGTATCTTTCATAAACAGCCATAGCCGAAGCTGAGAATAATGTCTGCTTTGAAACATAATCCGCTTCGGATGCCCATCTGAGGCTCTCCACCTTCAATAAAAACGGCTGGCCGGTGACAGGGATGTTCGTAATATTGGCTGCTCCGCCGCTTGTCTTCTCGGAATAGAACTGCATCTGAGGACTTCCGGACGATAAGTTATAACTGTTTACATCTATCGTCTTTCCCGTGATATTTACCGCCTCCAGACTCGTATGACCGTGCGGGGACGGAGTGAATGTACCTGGCTTTCCCGAGATTTCCGTCCATCCATAAGACGGCTTTGACGCCGCTTTCGCCCAGGCAGGAACATCCGATGCCGGCATGGAAGATGGAAAATCTGTAATTTGATTTTTAGAATGGGTATGTGATGAGGCGGCAGCTCCCACCTGTGACGCCGTTACACTGTGTGGATTGCTTTTGTTTCCGCTATGGGTAAATGCAGCATTCCAGCTATCGAAAAGCACCTGCGTGATCTTATCAAGTACCGTTTTATTGGTATGCGTATGGTTCATGCTGGTGTCGATATCCAACGATGTTAAAAAGTCTGAATCATTCACAAACTGGGACAATTTTGTCGGCATATCCGTCACCTGGCTCTTTGTATGAGTATGTGAGGAAGGAGGATAACTGCCTGGCTTTCCGTTAATTTCACCCCATCCATATGCTGGTTTTGACGCCGTTTTGGCCCATGAAGGTACATCGGAAGCCGGCATGGACACCGGTTTATTCTTAATATAACTATCCGAAGCCGCATCAGTTATATTCCAGTCTGCCTGTACGTTTACTTCGGCACCCAAGTCAATTCCCGCAAGTTTATCCAGCATGGCCTGTGTTACTTTATCTATCACGCTTTTATTTCCGTGGGTATGCTTTTTTGCTTCCGCATCATTCCATGCAGTCCGTTCCGAGCCTGTTACGTGATGCACAGAATCTGCCTTATGGGAAATTAAATCAGCAATGGCCCTTGAAATTTTCCCTAATATCAAAGTCAATTTTTCCCCGCTCGCGATATTTTCCAACGCAGCCCCTTGCGTAAAGGTCGGAGCTTGATCATTTGTCGTGACATTCGGCACATTTCCAAGCCCGGCCTGAGCCTTCGTCACACCGTGGGGATTGCTTTTACTGCCGGTATGGGTAAATGCGGCATTCCAATTGTCCATTAAGAAATCCGTCAAGTGGTCCAAGGCGGATTTATTCGTGTGGACATGCCGTTTCCCGTAAGACTCATCGTAGGCTGATTTGTCCTCTTTGCTGAGCAGCCCGTCCACTTTCTGCGTAGCCTTTGGAATTGCATTGGCCGATATTGCGATCCAATCGTTCCCGCTCCACCGGTATGTATAGTCGGTATCCTTAACATTGACCGTCCATCCGTCTTCCGGAGCGGGATATGCAGTTTCCAGATCCGCGTAGGTATTAACCGCTTCTTTCCAGTCAATTGCGGTTTCCAGCGCAGCAAACTTGTTGTCTACCTCGTTGCGGGTATATTTATCATTCCAGGTCGGCTCTTTGGATGAGATAGCGTTCCTGATTGCGGCTTCCGCAGCACCCGCGCGCGATATTTCATTCTGAATACCGTTCTGCAGTTTTGCTTCCTCTCCCTTTGCCCGCTCTGCTTCGTCGGTGATTGCATTGCGATTCAAATTTTCTGCTGCTTTGGCCCGTGCAATCTCATTTGTAAGATTGTCGGAGTTGAGCTTTTCCACACCCGATGCCCGCACAATTTCCGCTGCCAGATCTTCTGCCTGTTTTTCATCCGCCGCTTTAGAGCGTTCGGATTCTGCTGCCAGATTAACTGCATTGACGGCCTCCGCATCCTCCGCCCTCGCTGTTTCCTCCGCAATACCGGTTCTTAACAACTGTTCCGCGTTTTCCGCTCTACCGGTCTCTGCAAGAACTTTCCGGTTTAAATTCTCTTCTTCACTTTCAGCCCGTTGAACTTCCGTATCCAGGAAGTCTCTGAGTTCCCGTTCCGCCAATTGGGCCCGGCCACTTTCCTCTAACAGCCGCCCGGCCGTCTCCTCTTCAGAATTCTTAGCCCGTTCTGACTCAGCATCAAGCTCCTCTTTCAGCTTTTCCTCGGCCCTGGCCGCCCGTTCTGCCTCCGAATTGACCGCAGTCTGAGTTTTTGACACCGCTTCCTGAATCCGGTTAATATCCTCGGCCTCCACCGTGTCTCCGTCCGTCTCATAACTGATGTACACCTCCGGTACATCGGCGAAAATTTTAATGACCCTTTTCCAGGGAGTCATACTGGGAGTCGATACCGAGTAGGTCTGGAGCCTCTCTCCGGTCAGGCGGGGGCCTGTGAAAATAGCAAGCGTCGCCGGATTAATGTTGTCATGTTTCAGTTCTCCGTTATAAACCCCTTCACATAACAGCACCTTCTCTTCAATTACATAATTATTCCCATCGACTTTATTGAGTTTTTCTTCAAATCGATTAACCTCCACTACATCACCTCCAGGCTTATGGTTCCGGCTACCGCGATTTCTTCTTTTTGAAGCAATACGTTCCCTGCCTCCCCATTGAGCATTAAATCTGAAAAGTCTTCCACGCCTTCAACATCCAGCAGCAAACTGCCCACCTTTGCCAGGCTCACATAAGTAATTTCAAATGCATTCCTCTCCAGATATCCGCTCAGAGCCCTGCTTATCGCATCCTGAACCGAGCCCAGGTACAGGCCCTTTTTCAGCCGTATTCCCGCCGCCACATGTATTTCTTTCTCGGATGCCGAAGCCACGGTAACCGTTGCGCCAATCGGCCTGAGTTCCTCAATATGTTCCTTTACAGAGTTTACAAGCGCCGAGTCGGCTCCTTTTCTCTCCTCATTGGCAATCACGATCTTCACGGTTCCGGGTCCGTCTGAGAGAGGAAAAATCTTTGCCGCCCCCACTCCGCTGCACTCCATGGCCCAGTTGTAATAGTCATATCTGTTTCCACTGGTGGACGGTTTACGGACCGCCGCCAGATACCTGCTTCTGAAATCCTCCGTATCCTCCTCGTCCGTTCCCGGAATAAGAAGTTCCGTAAGCTGTGCCTGCTCCAGTCCCGCAATATAATTAATCGGGATCATGGCACCGGCGCCGTCATTGCCTGCTGCCCCGGCACTCTCACATATCAGACGGTATCCCCCGTCGTCCAGCTTTCCCGTTACCCGGAAATTCATTTTCCCTCGGCTGAACCGCTCGCCTGTTTCCACTTCAATTCCATCCGGAGTAAATACACCCCGCCACTCGGCTGCCCGGGCTTTGTTCGGAATGATGCCATATTCTGCGGCGCGCTTTATCAGAAATTCCCGATCGGCTGTGTCTCCAAACGCTTCTCTCAGCACATTGTCCAGGCTGATGTAAAGAATCTGCATTTCCGCCGCGGACGGCGCCAACGCGTCATACAATATCGAGCCTTCGCGTTTATCAAAGGACTCGGGTATCCTGTCCAGCATGCGCTTTAATATTTTTTCATAAGTTATGTCCTCAAACATCAAACTTTCACCTCCTTTGCGGCCACAACATCGCCATACTTTGTATGTACATGAAAAGTGGCCGACAATTTCCGGCCGCTGGTTTCAAACGAAAAAGCATCCACGCCCCGGATTCTGTCATCCTGCATCAATGCTTCCCTGATCCTTTTTTTCAGTTTCGACTTAACAAGCTCCATCGGTTTGCCAAACAATCCCTTCAGCTCAATTCCGTAATTCCAACTGTAAATCAGGTAGTCAAAACGTTCTGTATTTAAGATACAGAAAATTGCCTGCCTTACGGCCTCAGGGCCATCTGCATATCCCGTAATCTTCTCCGCCTGAAACCGATATGTTTTAGACGGCCGTTCAACTATTTTAAAGTCCTGTTTTAACATACTTCCCGAATCCGGCAGCATAAACCTCCTCCTTTCCGTCACCGGCGCGCCATAATCAGATATTGCTGACCGCCTCTTTTTTGAAGCAGAAAGACCGATTCTCCCGTCTTCAACGCACTTTTTACCGTCACCGGCACACCTCCAACTCCGGGAATGTCCATCTCTACCACGTAATCCGTCAAATATTGCGGCAGAAAAAGCTGAGTTCCCGACAGCGTGATCTTCTGATTAAGACGGACCGACAGCGGAGTATTGGAAACCACTTCGCCCTGAAGGATATCACAGGGTTCTCCGGCATCCACCGCCCTCGTCATAATTTGTCTCATATTATCAATCCATTCCGTATCAGCCATTAAAAGCAGCTCCTTTCAGTGTTAAATCCATCGAATGAAATCCCTGGCTGAATTTATGTTTCACGGATTCCACTATCATATAATTTTGAAGGGTCTGATCCCCGGCTTTTAAAAATGTAGGTATCTGACAGCCGGCACGGACACGGATATCCCCGAACGCGTCCTTTATTGAAAGGCTCCTGGAGGGCCGGTTATACAGCGAAAGGGAAACTTCCGCCTTCTGAAGTCCATTTACCTTTTCCCCGAAAGATTCATATTTCCGCAGAAGCCCCCATTTTTTAATATTCTCTATGTCCTGAACCATATGAACTTCCCGTTCCTTTGTTTCATTGCCTTCCCGGTACAGTTCGATCTGGTTGTAAGTATTACTGTCAATACTGGATTTAAAATCAAAATCCTGAGCGCTTTTCTCGCAAATCATCAGATTCAGCTTCATATTGTCCATGCTTTTCAGGGTCAGCTTTCCTACATCGTCATACAATACAAACATTTTTCCTGTCCCCATCATGGTCAGATCCAATGCGTTTAATATGATATCGAAAAGTGTCTTATTTTTTTCCGTTCGGGAATCAATCTTGTATCCTGTGTCTTCCAGCTCTCCGGTTTGCAGATAATAGTCGCCTGCGATCTGTGCAATCAGCTCTCCCGCCGTCAGATTCGTGTAGCTGTAATCATCTGTGTTTTTCAGATATCTGAGCTGATCATAGGCAGTAATTTTGACCTCCCTCTCCCTGCTTCCGGAGCGCTCAAATAAAAATCCGAAAAACACCGGCTTACCGTCCACATCCATCCGTATGGCATTTCCTTCCTCTATCTTTAATTTATCGTCCGCAATTACCGTGAAGGAAAGCTTTCCCGGCTGTCCTTTCCGCTCAGTTTCCCAGGTGATATCCCCTTCTACCACAGGAGCATACACGGTCTGGCCGTTCTGAATATAGATTGCTGTTTCCATCTGTCCCCTCCTTCTATGGCAGTGTCAGAACCTGACCGGGATAAATTAAATCCGGATTGCTGATTTTGTCCGTATTCAGGTTATAGATTTCAGACCAGCGGCTTCCATCTCCCAACGTCTTTTTCGCAATTTTCCAGAGACTGTCTCCGCCTTGGACCGTATAGGCCTTCGGCGTCTCCGGTACTGCCCGGTCCTCCTCCGGTTCCGCAGCCTGCGGCGGCTGTTCCGGCATGATCATGAAATTCACGATTTTGGTTCCGTAGTGCTGATATTCTTTCAATGTCAATGAAACCAGCAGATCCACTCCCTCCTTCGCATCATCCGAAATTTTGTAGTCCTCCAGCGTCACATCCATATTTGTATCAAAGAAATTCTGTCGTCCCGGCCCCTCCCGGATGACGATAAATTCAAATTCCGACTGTGCTTCCTTAAGCTCCCGCAAACGTTCGATAAACTCCTCCGCATCTCCCGCTCCGTCCCAGAAGGCAAAAGGGTAATCTGACTGGGGGATAACCGCATCCAATGAAATCTCACAAAGCCCCGGAGGGCGGATGATATTAAATTCCTCTCCGTTTATCAGATCTACCGTCTTATTTTGATTTCCGTACTTGATCTGTATCTTCTGCGGCGTAATGGGGAGCCTCATATCATCTAAATATACCTCATACATTAAATGTGATCTCCTTCCGCATAGGCTGCCACAAACTCTTCGGTGAGCGTCTGCATATAAAATGCCATATCGCCAAAATCTGCTTTCTTGGTCAGCGTATTATTATTTTTAACATCCAGCTTTAATTCTGCCAGTGTGAAACGGTTGATAATTTCCTGTTCGGCGGCATCCCGCATATATTTCAGGTCTTCATCCATTACATCCACCGTATTTGCCATCGCAGCGGTACTGGCGGCGGTATTTCCCGTGTTATTCTTAATATCACTCATATCCGGATTATAACTATTCCAGCCGTCACCCCCAAAAGAGGGTTGTAGACCCGGATCAAATGGAGAATCATTACTACTGTCAAACAAGTCCATGCCAGGGAATTTAAAGTCTTTACCCTTTTGATAGGCATTCCCGGCAGCTTCCTCATAACTCAGGAATTCCTTTTGCTCTACAAGCTCTTTCCATTCCGATTCACTTTTCACTTTTTCCGCTGCCGATTCAATTTGGCTTTTAAACTTATCCAGGCCGGCGGCAATATCTATTTCAATACCAGGAATATTGTTAATAACATCTTCTATTGCATGTGCCATGTTTGCTACATATCCGATTACAGTTAAAGCCAGATCATAAAACAAAAGTTTTATAGACGCGATCGGCTCGTTCCATACGTTATAGAAAAAATTGATAAATGCTGCAATCATATTCCATAGAGGAACAATAAATGTATTATAAATATGTGCTCCCAGCACTCCGAATACCGCGGCGATAATTCCCGCCGCACTGACGGATGCTCCGGTAAAGTGATTAAATGCCGCCACCGCCGCAAATAATATCGCAACCAATGCAATAATCCCTATAATAATCCACGTTATCGGACTGGCAAGCAGAGCGGAATTAAAAGTTGCAGCCGCTGCACCGGCTGCTGTAGTACTGCCTGTCAAAACGCCAAATCCAATCGATAGAAATGTCTGTGCAGCTTTATACGCCGACATAACGGCGGCTCCCGCCATCTGTGCAAGTTTCACACCTTCTGTGACCAGCAGATACACCCCAAGAGCTGCCACAATTCCCCATATAATCGGTTCAAATATGGTCCATCCGCTCTGGAAGAACTCAACAACGCTCCCCAGTCCATCGGCCAGCAGACTTATCACCGTTATAATGACACTAATTCCTCCGGCCAGACCCATGAACAGGCTCTGTGCCTGGGGCAAGTGGGATTTGAGTACATCAAAAAATCCCTGCACCGCCGGAAATACCTGGGCGCCGACCATTTCTTTTATCTCTCCCCATGCGTTTTTCATTTGCTGAATCTGGCCCTGAGGTGTTCCGGCCATGACGGCATTCATGTTTCCTATATTATCTGTAATAATCTGTGCCAGCGTGGCGGCACGCTCCTGCTCATTGCCGCACTGTAATATCTGAGCCTGGGCCTCTGAAAATCCGAGTCTCATTTCGGTTAAGACACTCGTCTGCCCCTGCATGGCCTGTCCCATTTTGCTTCCGACACTGATCATGTCCTTGCTGCTGACGCCGACTCCGTTTTGACTCACCGCCAGGTTATTCATCGCGGGGAGCAGAGTGCCCAGAGCGTCTGAGGACCCCAGATATGTAGCTAACTGCTGTGCACCGGAGAGCTGTACTTCATCTCCGATTACACCAAGCTGCTGCTGTGCGGAGGCCATGTTTTTTATTGACTGGATATCCTCTGGTGACGCTCCCATGCGCTGCTGCATTACTGTTCCAAGCTTTGTTTCCGCCTGTTGCTGGACACTCTGCAGGGACAATGCATCGGTAACAAAATCAACGCCCATCTTAATTGCCTTTTTACTGTCAAAGTGTTTCAGCATATCCTTGAGCCTTGCCCCAAGCAAAACCGTTTCATTCTTCCCCTGACTGATTTTATCGTCAAAGGTATCCATCTTTTTTGAAGCCGAATCAACCGACTGGCCGATTCTTTTTACTTCTGTTCCCGTGCTTACAAGTTCGGCTCTTCCCGCCTGGATAGCCATTATGTTCAAACCGTCGGATGAGGCAATCTGCATTGCCTTGAACGAACTAATCACTGCGCGCATATCCCCGGTAATTGTATTTAAAGTCGCAGACATCCCCGTATACTGTTGTATTGATGCTTGAACTGTTGCCAATTTGGTATTCCTCCTTTCCTGTATATTTTTTAATCGTTCTTTTAGTTGGAACGTCCCTGGAGGTACGTTCCAACTATGTTTCCTGTTTTACTGCTGTTTGTTACCGGCTCTCATGGGTATCAATCAAAAGTTGGCAGAAGCGTCATTATATCTTATGATTGCCCCGTCTAAAGAGGCACTCATCCCGGGGGCTGTCCAACTTATTAAAACAATAATCTATCTCCTCCTCATAGCTTTCGCCTTCTTTGCTTCCTTTTTATCATTTTCCAGCTTTAACTCAACGGCGGCTATTACAAAGGCCTTTTCATACCGTTCTAATTCCAGAAACTCATGAGGCCATTTATGCAGTTTGTGGAGACAATAATAGGCGATGTTGGCCTCGGTATCGTCTCCCTCTATCAGTTTTTTGCTTCTTCAACGATGTCGTCCATCGGCACATCAAATCCGTTTACCTGCTGGATTTTCTCCAGATAACCGGCATATTCTCCCGCCGTAAGCATCGTTTTTAACAGGGCGTCCGCCCCCATAGCATGATAAGAATCCTGCAGTTCTTTATCATTCAGATTCGGAAAAACCGTAGAACGGGACGCAAGTTTTCCGAGATAAAGATTATAGTCTGTTTCCTGTGTATACTGCCCTCTTTTACCCGGAACCGGAACCCGCTTTGTGCATTCTTTTCTGAGCAGTTCATCCTCCGAGGATGAAATCGGACAAATCTCCCATTCTACCGGTTTCTTATCCGCCCCAATAAACCTTTTTGAAACCACAAACTTTTTATTTTCCACTGGCACTGCATTCTGTGACAGAAAACAACTTAAATTACTCATTAATCCTTATCCTCTCTTTCTTTATATCATTCCTTCAAGACTGCCGAATGTCTCCGGCATTTCCCAGCTCTCAAAGGTAAAGTCAAATTCATCCTCCAGATACTCCGCATCCGCATCAAACTTGGCGATTGTTCCGCCGTCCAGGTTGCAGTCCTTCAGAATCACCGTCTGCCTTCCAACATTGGAAGCCGGATCCTCATTGGTAACCTGGATATCAAAATAGATGTCTTTACCGCTCTTCTGGAAATCATACAGAATTTTCCAGAAAATACTGGTGTTAAAATGGAAGGTGGCAGAACCGGTACCCTTGAGTCCTACCGTCTTGTTTCCTTTCATTGATCTGCCGAGAATCGGCACCTCTGTTTTTGTCTTCTCAATTTTGGCCTCCAGATTGATGGCCTGCATAAAGTTGTAACGGTTTCCTTCAATCGTCACAAAACACTCCGCCTTGGATGCACTGACCGCATCCCATGCATTCATAGTCTGCATAAAATTTGCTCCCTTCTTAATCAATTATTACAGTCATATACAACTGGCTCATACAGTTAATCGGAGTAACCGGATTGGTCACGATAACTGCCCGTTTACTTTCTCCTTTTTCCACCGTAATCTGCTCCGCATTAATCTCTTCGATCGCTCTGATTTTAGCCAGTTTCTGATTGTATGTCACGATATCATTCCAAAGGCTGATACGCCCCGCATTGTCATTTGGAATACTCCCCAGATATTTAGTATTGAACATGGATGCAATATCGTTTCCGATCTGGTCCAGTACCCTGATTGTCTGGTTACCGGCAAATTCCTCATTCTTTTCGGCAGTGACGGAGGTCAGCGTATTGATATCCATCAGAACGCGCACCTGGTCCCCAACCTTGTGAAACATAAATTTTCCAGATTTGATTCCATCCGCAAGCTGGGTCTGTGTATATGACGTATTAACCGTATATTCTCCGTTATACACCCTGTTTTCATTGGTCTTATTCACCGCGCATGCGGCCTCGGCTCCTGCCGTCCAGTATACAAGTCCCTGCTCCAGCTCTTTTGCCGTGTTTTCTACGGAAATGACGCCTTCGTAGTCCGCATCACTTTTTTGGAAAACGACCGTCTGGAACTTCACTCCTGCATTCTCACGCATCCGTTTTGTAAAGGCCGTATAGAGACTCTTCGTGGGCTCGTCCGTCACTGGACAGCATAAAATGTGTGCGGTATACGGCTCGATCGCCGCCAGATAGGCTGAATGCTCGGAGCCCGTCGGAACCTCTCCATTTGTTCCTCCTGTAAGGGGAGTTCCGGCCGTCGCTGCAAGAGCGGCATCCGCTTTAAAATCAACATAGTCATTTCCCGCAAGATCAGCTGCCTTGCTTACCGTCTGACGATCTACTTCGCTTCTATCCAGCATAGTCGTTACATCGTACTTCTGTTCATCCTCCACATTAACGGCAATTACAATCCTTACATCATTGCCTCTTACCCCGCTGTATTTGGCTGTTGCAAAGTCATTGGCCGCCTTAACGCCGCTGTTCAGACGGTAGAAAATACCTTTCGTCGCATTGGCAAACAACTCCCTTAGATTAAGCATCTGAGGCGCGTCATAGGAATATCCGAATAACTTCTGCCCATTTGTCTGAAACTCTCCGTTCGTTACTTCAAAAACCGTTTTTTCCGGACCCCAGTCAAGAATCATGGGAACTGTCACGATACCTCTCTCCGATAAAACTGCATTAGCCCGGGCTGCACTTACAAAATTAATATAAGCTCCCGGAAGTGTCTTGTTCTGGGATGTAAAACTTCCGCCTCCTAACATCTAATTCACCTTTCCTTTCATATAAAAATCAATTGTTTCGTCTGTTTCCTGGAAACTGTACATTTTTCCGTCTTCCAGAAGAGCCTCCAGCAAATCACCCTTTCCCTTATATCTGGATGATGCTAAAAGCTGTTTTTTTGTAAATACCGCCTGTTCAGATTCCACGGCAGTCTCCTTACCTTTTTCCGCTCTCACACAATTCCCCCTTTCATCTCCAACTCCTCCATTGGCGTTTCTTCTTTTTCCTTCACAATGAATTGGTCATAATTGACATAGAAGGTTACACTTCCTTCCTCTGTTCCGCTTTTTCGATTCGTCCCAGTCAACTGCCGCCCATTTTCCAGCGTGACACTCTCCATACCTTCCATTAAAATATCCAAAACGCGGTTTTCTTCCCGGCTGGAATTTTCATTAGAAAGATACTGAACCGCGATTCCTGTCCTGCGGAAATACCGCCGGCCTATCATCGGCCGTTCCGATGTTTCCGTAATTCGTACAAAAAAACAGGGCTTCTGAAACTCTTGTCCTGTCTTATCTGTATAAATTGTGTAATTTTCCCCAAACAGTTCATTTAACCGCCTGGAAGCTGCATTCAAAATATCGTCGAGCATGATTCACCTCCTTTGGCCAAGCCTTAAGTCTTGCAATACCGGACTTACCTCTGTCTATACCGGTAACTCCCCTCTCCCACCGTATTTGTTCCTGGAAGAGAGAATCCCGTGTGCGGTATTCTCCGCCTGGGGCGGAGCGCTTTGGCAACATAATTCCTTACCGCCGCCGTGAAACCAAAACGGCCGCCGGATTATTTATGCTCCGGCAGCCGTTTCAAAAAGGAAGAATACATATACAGCAGTCAGATTTCCTGTCCGCTTATTGCATGATACTATATTATCATGGAAGTACCCCCTCTCAGTTATCCACTTTTATCTTTTTTGTGCCAGCAGGTAAAAAAAATACCTGCGCGACTCATAAAACTGTTTTCTTCCCTTCGGCACATCCAGACATTCATAAGGAATGCCGTCCGTTATATTTTTCATCAGCCACTTATAGATGCTTCTGTCCGCCTCCATTGCCGTCTGCTCGATTAGTTCCAAATCGCTCTGCAGTATTGTTCTACGGATTGCGGTCCGCTCGGTCGGGTTCCCCAGTGAATTTCCTTTCGGCATTCCGTCATAGACAACCGCTCTGAGTCCAAGGCCGTTATGTAACTCCCTGCGTTTTTCATCGTACTGCATACAAAAATACTTTAACTCATTATACTTGGCCTGAGATATATTGTAGTCGCTCAATTTCAGATTTCTTTTACATATTCTGTCCAATCGCTTCGCCTCCCTTAAACTTATCTCCATCCACAGTTCTGCCCTGCCTCTCTAAAACATCACACTGTCTGTAAAAAAGCAGGCCCCATTAATTATTTGTTGCCGGTCAAAATTATTTAATTGTCAATGTACAACTTATCCGTAAGATTTTTTTTATCTTTTTTAGAAATCCTTTATCTCCCGGTCAAACTTTCATCACACATTACCTGTATAGTAG
>CATWBR010000066.1 GCA_958349075.1 uncultured Clostridium sp. | reverse complement strand
CAACAGAATGTTTATAATGATATAAAATTACTCTTCGTAAACTCTTTACCGAAACACTTTACCTTCATAAAAAGGGGAAAAAGACAGTCTCAGTCTTTTCCCCCAACCAACGGATGTCCCAAAGCCATGGCAGTATTGTCAGGAGGCTCTGGGACATTTCGTTTCTGCTGACGTTCCCGGCTTCGGTGCCGCCGCTGGTTGTCTTGGCATTATATCTGCTGTCTACAGTACCTTTTTGGGCCGTTTTATCAGAACAAGGTCGCAGTCCGTAAATTTTTGCACAGGGGAGAATGATTCCCCCTTTTTTATGCTCTCAATCAGGATATCTACGGATTGGACGGCGATTTCTTTTGGGCGCTGTGTGACGACGCTCACGATCTTATCATAAATATTCTTGTTGGAACCGGCGCTGCACTCGGTGAACGGTATCATGAAATCGTCAAATACCCCGATCTCAAAATCATTATGTTCCAGGTACTTTGTCTCATGAATCAGATTAATAAAATTGGGGACATCCCAGGCTGTATTGATAATAAACGCGCTGAACTTCTGCGAGGAATTTAAGAGCGAGAAGATCGGCTGCTGTCTGTAATCGCGGTCCGGATAAATAATCTCATTGTATCCGGGAAGTCCGTGCTTGTTCATGGCGGCATAATATCCGTTTAAGCGCTCCAGGGAGACGTTGGTCAGGGTGGACTTGTCCTGAATGATGCTTAGGATATTCCTGTGGCCTCTGGTGATCAGGCTTTCGGTAAGGAGGTACATATAATCGCGGTTCTGCGAGGAGACAATGGAAAAACGTTTATCATTTGGGTAACAGTCGATAAAAACCACAGGCAGCTCCCATTCGTGCAGCTTTTCTATGTAATTCCTGTTGTTGCTGTTGGCAAAGGAGTTCAGGATAATGCCGTTCACGCCCAGCGTATGGCAGAGTTCCAGGTATTTTAATTCCAGGGCGCTGTCCTCTTTGCTGTCAAAGATAATGACGGAATATCCGTTGTCATAGGCATGTTCAATGACGCCCTCCGTAATCTGGGCGAGAAATTGGAAATTCAGGTTCGGCTGTATGAGGGCAATTGTCTTGTTGAGCCGCGGCGAGGATACACCCGCAAGAATCTGCCCGGAAGGAATATAATCGAGTTCGTTTGCGATTTTCAAAATCTGCGCTCTTTTCTGTTCGGACACTCTGACAGGCCTGTTGTTGAGAACTCTTGATACGAGAGCCTTGGAAACATGTGCCTTGTCGGCTATTACCTGCAATGTTACGTTTGAGTTTTTCATACCGTCGCCTCCTGGTTTGGATAAAAGTTTATCATATAAATGAATTTATCAATTTTTGGATGGAATGTCAATCTGATTTTTACTGAATGAAAAATGATAATAGGATGTAAAAACATATTTTGATGTAAAATAAAGAAAATAAAATTGGATAAATCAGGAAATTGTGGATATTAACCAAAAATTAACCGATAAATTTGTGAGATATGGCGGTGAAAAAGTTCTTGTGATAAAAGTTGCACCAATGCTAGTATTGTATCAATGGATACAGTTGAAACAGTATGACGGGGTAATGGTTCAGGAGGCATAGGACCGTACACGCCGGGTGAAGCTCAGAGAGCAGGAGGACGGATATGATTATTGACGCGCATATGCATTTGGCAAAGAGCAGCGGTTTTTCAGCGGAGACATACGGGAAATATGGGATGTCGTTTCCGGAAAAGACGACGGATGTGGATTTCCTGGTGGAGAGCTACAGGCGGGCCGGAGTAGAAAAAGCGGTAGCCATGGGGCAGGCAATGAGGAGGATCTTCGACACCTCCTTTGGCGAAGAATACGTGATGGAATGTTATCACAAGTATCCCGACTTTTTTATTCCGTTTTGCAGTGTGGAGGCGGTGGACAAGGGAGGCCGTTTTAATAAAAACGACTTTGAATATCTGAAACGGGCCGTTTTGGAAAATGGGTGCAGGGGCGTTTTGATGGCTCCTCCGTTCAGCCATTACCATTCCAATGTAAACGCGGCCTATCCTTTCTACGAATTCGCGGATGAGCAGGGAATTGTGGTCCAGTTCCACCATTCCGCGCAAATCGGAAAGGCAATTCTGGCTCCGGCCGAGTACACCTCGCTTTATGACCTGAATGAGATAGTCCTGGATTTTCCGAACCTGAGGATCAATGTGGAGCATCTGGGATACCCATGGGCGGAACAGCTCTTTACACAGATGGCCACGGATGAGAATCTTTACACGGATTTGGCCATGTGTTACGACAGGGAAGTTTCAACGGTCTGGAATCTGGTTCTGGCAAAAGAATATGGTGTAATCGGCCAGGTGATGTTTGCCACCGATTTTGTGGCCTGTAACTTCGACTGTTTTGGAGCGGACCCCTATGACGACGTGACGCGGTGGACGGAATACGTGACAAAGAAGATAAACGGTATATGTAAGGCCAGCGGATGGCCGCTGTTCACCGGGGAGGAAATCGACGGGATTATGTATAAGAATGCGGCAAGACTGCACAGGATTCAGATTTAACCGGCCGTTTTAAGGGAGCTTAATATGAGTGAAAACATTCTGGAAATGAAACATATTTACAAAAGCTACGGCGGCATCAAGGCCCTGACGGATGTAAACCTGGAACTGGGAAAAGGAGAGGTACTGTGTCTCTGCGGTGAAAATGGGGCGGGTAAATCGACTTTGATGAAAATCCTGGCGGGTGTCGAGAAACCGACCTCGGGGGAAATTTTCATTGACGGCGGGAAAGTACATATTGAACGCCCCCTGGACGCCATCCGCCTGGGGATCAGCATGGTACATCAGGAGCTGGTGCAGATTGAGGAGATGACCGTGGCCGAAAATATTTTCGTAGGGCGGTATAAGGCAAATGCCGGAATTGTGGATGGTAAGGGACTGAAGAAAGAGGCTGAGGAGCTGATGGACCGGATCGGAATCCATTTTCCGCCCGATTCGCTGGTACGGCAGTACAGTGTGGCGCAGCGCCAGTTAATTGAGATTGCAAAGGCTTTGTCCTATGACGCTTCGATTATTATTTTCGATGAACCCACGGCGGCCCTCACCACCGAGGAGACGGAAAACCTCTATAAGATTATCAGAAAGCTGAAGGAGGAAGGAATTGCGGTAATCCTGATTTCCCACAGGATGGAAGATATCTTCGCCGTCGGCGACCGGGTGGAGGTGCTGCGTGACGGGGAACCGTCGGGTTCCTGCAGCGTCGGGGAGGCTACGGTGGACGGAATTGTCAGGATGATGATAGGAAGACAGCCCGATCAACAGTTTCCTGATAAAACGAACCGCACCGGAGACACGATACTGGAGGTAAAACATTTGACCAACAGCCGGATTACGGATATCTCATTTGAGCTGAGGCGAGGGGAGATTCTGGGGGTGGCCGGCCTGGTGGGAGCGGGGAGAACCGAACTTCTAAGAGCAATCTTCGGAGTGGATGCCTGCGGGGGAGAATTGATTCTTGAGGGAGTTCCCATTAAGAACCATTCGCCGTCGGAAGGGCTAAAAAGGGGATTTGCCCTGGTGCCGGAGGACAGAAAAGATCAGGGGTTGATTCTGGAACAGTCAATTCTGCAGAACCTGATCCTCAGCGTACTGAAGAAGATATCCACATTCGGAATAATGAGACGCAAAAAATCGCAGGAGCTGAGTGAGGAATACATTGACAAACTGAAAATCCGCTCCTCCGGCAGCAGTATGATGGTCCGCATGTTAAGCGGAGGCAACCAGCAGAAAGTGGTTCTCGGCAAATGTCTGGCCTTATCCCCGTCCGTTCTGCTCCTGGACGAGCCGACCAGGGGAGTGGACGTCGGCGCAAAGGCCGAGATATACAGAATCATCAATGAACTGGCCGGGGATGGACTGTCGATTATCGTGGTGTCCTCGGAGATGACGGAATTACTGGGAATCAGCGACCGGATACTGGTAATGCACGAGGGGTATCTGTCAGGGGAGCTTACAAGGGAAGAGGCAACGGAGGAAGCAATTATGAAGCTGGCAATTTCCCATCTTTCTGAGAGAAACTCCGGTGAAGAGAGCTCCCGTGCAACAGGAAATATTTCGTGAGGACGCTTTTCAAAAATCTGTGTGTGAGGTGAATTATGAAGACAAAAGAAGCAACAGAAGTCGGTATGTGGCAGAAGATAAAGCACTCAAAATACTTTGAGCTGTCCGGACTGTTTTGCCTGATCATTGTGTTTTCGGCAGTTGTCCAGAGCTACAGCGGTAATTTCCTGACATTGGCCAATGCGAATAATGTTCTGAAGGAAATCGTCGTGTACGGAATACTGGCATGCGCTCTGGCGTTTCCCCTGATTAACGGCACTTTCGATTTGTCCATTGAATCCATCAGCGCCCTTGGAGGTACCTGCTGCGCGCTGCTGGTCACGGACGGTCTTTTTGGAATTAAGACAAATCTTTTCTGCGCCGTCCTGATTTCCGTGTTCATCTGCTGTATCTTTGGCGCGGTTAACGGCCTGATCGTATCCAGGACAAAAATTGATCCGTTTATTGTGACACTGGGAACACAGACCGCCATCAGGGGCATTGTTTATATTGTCTGTAAAAATACGGCCGTAACTTCCCTGCCGAAGGCATTTAAAAACTTAAGTTCCGGCAAACTGGGCGGAATCTCCATATCTATCTATATTCTGATTGCGGTATTCGTGCTGGTGGCCGTTGTGCTGGGGAAGACAACCTACGGTAAAAAGATTTATGCAATCGGCGGAAGTTATCAGGCGGCTTATATATCCGGCATTAATGTGAAGCGGATTCGTTTTTCCACCTATGTCATAAGCGCCGGGCTGGCCTGTATTGCGGGAGTGCTGTCTACCGCACGCGTGGGTTCCGCCACGCCGAATGCGGGGAGCGGCTATGCGGCCATCGCCATCTCAGCATGTGCAATCGGAGGTGTTTCACTCACCGGAGGAAAGGGGATGGTTCTGGGCGTCTTTCTCGGGGCGCTGATGATGGGGATGATTACAAACGGAATGAACCTGATGTTTATCGGCTCCAACTGGCAGTATGTGGTGAGAGGCAGCCTGATGGTTCTGGCCGTGTTCTATGCACAATGGTTTAACAGGATATCGACTAAAGAGACAAAGAAAAAGTAACTTTTAAAAGGAGATAAAATAAAAAGAAAAGGAGAGGTGTATTATGAAACGAAAGATGATGGGGGTATTACTGGCAGCGGCCATGGCGGCATCATTAATGAGCGGATGCGGCGGCAAACAGGAAGAGACGAAAGAGGCGGCAAAGACGGAGGAAAACACTGCCAAAGAGGCCGGCGAAGATACGAAGGCTGAGGAGCCAAAGACGGAGGCGGATAAAAAAGCGGCGGGAGAGGAGCTGACGATTGCGATTGTTCCCTGGAACATGGCAATGTCCTTTGAGTCATCCTTTGCCTATACGGCACAGGCGGAGATTGAAGACAGGGGATGGAAAGCAGTTATCATGGATCCGGCCGGAGACTGGGCGTCCGAGTACACGATTATTGAGAATCTCGTCACACAGGGAGTGGACGGAATCATCTATACGGCCATTGACACGGACGGCGCCAACGATGCGGTGGCAATCGCCAGAGAGGCCGGAATCCCGATTGTAGATTTTGACTGCCTGGCATCGGACGGTACGGCCGATGCATCGGTGTGCTACGATGATTATCAGGGCGGAGTCATGGCGGCAGAACAGTGCATGGAGGCTCTGGACGGTAAAAAAGATGCCCAGATTATCGTATTTGAGGATGAGCCGTCCATCGCATCCAGCGGACTGAGAATCAACGGATTTAAAGATTACCTCGCGGAGAATTATCCCGATGTGGAAGTAGTGATGAACCGTGCATCGGACAGAACCTCCGACGGATGTTATATCTGGGCAACCGATATGATTACCGCCTATCCGGATGCCGACGCATTCTTCTGCTATTGGGCCGAGTGTACGATGGCAACCTACAATGCGATTCAGGACGCCGGAAAGACGGACGTCTATGTGATAGGGTATGATGCAACCGAGGAGCAGAAAGAACTGATGGTCAATGCGGGAGAGGACTGCAGACTGTACGCCAGCCCGGGTATGTCTTCCGTAAAGATGGCGGTCAAATGTGTGGAATTTATGGAACAGATTTTAAACGGCGAATACACGAGAAGCGGCCCGGAGGATATCTTTGAATTCAAACCGGAACTGCTGACCGTACATAATGCGAAGGAATTCGATATTGATAAGTAATTGAGCTTCGTGTCCTGATTTATTTTTTAGGGACAAGAAAGAAGGGAAGGGGATGCAGAACCGCTTATGCCGGTTTTGCATCCCCTCTTTATAACAGGAAAGCCGGTTTTATTGAAGTGAAACCGGCGTTTTTAACATAGCCGTCCAGAAAATCTTTATGCCTTCATCGGAAGAATCACCGTAAATCGGTTGTCGCCCTTTTCATCCGATACCGCGCGGATCCCGCCTCCGTGTTCCTTTACTATGCTCTCCGCACAGGAGCGCACCGCAGCATCAGAGACCTGAGCTTGCCATGAATTCCGCAATTATGGTACAATTTCATCGGAGACCTATAATCATAATTCCGCCGGAGACCAATGTACACGTTTAAATCCGCCGCCGGATGGGATTTCTTTATCAGATAAGGTATTCCAAGAAAAATGGGGGACAGATACATATGAAAGATTTTATCAGGAATGATGGTTTATTTTCGCTTTGCGGCCTGAACTGCGGGCTCTGTACGATGCATATCGACGGTTACTGTCCGGGATGCGGAGGCGGGGAGGGAAACCAGTCCTGCCGGATTGCAAAATGCAGTGTGAAAAGAAATAAGGAAAACAGCGGGCCAGGCGGGGACAGAATCGATTACTGCCACCAATGTCCTGAATTTCCCTGCGGAGAATATGAACATATCGACGAATATGATTCTTTCATCACACACCGCAACAGAAGAAGTGATTTAGATAAGCACCGTAACATTGGGAAAGAAGCATATCAGGAGGAGCAGAGAAGAAAGACGGAGCTGCTCGGCGAACTTCTGGAACATTATAATGACGGCCGCAGAAAAACCTTCTACTGCCTGGCAGCTAATCTTTTGGAATGCGATGAACTGCAGGCGGTTATGGAACAGGTGAAAGACAGCCCGGAGCTGGCCGGAAAAACGATAAAAGAGAGGGCGGCCTGTGTCGTAAAACTGCTGCAGGGGGCTGCCGATGAACGGGGGATTGTGCTGAAACTGAACAGAAAAAACAAGGGGTAAAATAAACTATTTTAATTATATTATTTAAAGTATTGACATAAAATTTTTATTCAATTATGCTCAATTTAAGAGTTACCGGTAGCTCTCAAGACAGAAAAGGAGAGCAAATTATGTATCATGCGAGGTTTAAGGGAACACATCACGAAATAGGATTTAAATGGGGCAGCCTGCTGCTGAAAAACGGAAAGAATCTGCTGGAAGGAGTCCCCTTCCCGATCACGGAGGAACGGATTGCATTCAGCAGACAGTGCATTCCGTTTTATCGGGAGCATTATCCCGAAGTGCTGGAGGAGATAGAGGGGATTGCTAAAGGGCAGAAAATCTCCTCGGAGAAGTTACTGGCTGTGCTTCTTAGCATGTACTGCATTATGCCGGAAAATAAATGTTCCTGTGCTGCATTTAAGAGTGAGGGCCATATTATTCTGGCCAGAAACAGCGATTTCCTGACCGAGATTGAGAAACTGTATATGAACTGCATTTACAAGTTTGATACATCCGGGAAAGGCGGTCGCCCATACTCTTTCCAGGGAAATACCACCGCTTTTGTGGAGATGGAGGACGGTGTGAACGAGCATGGCCTGGCAATTGGGCTGACAGCCGTGTATCCCGCCGTTCTGGGTGCCGGCCTGAATGCGGGTATGCTTTTACGGTACGGTCTGGAGCGGTGTCGGACGGTAAAGGAGTTTGAGCAGGCGCTGAAAGCGCTGCCCATTGCATCCAGCCAGACGTTTACCGCAGCCGACCGGTCCGGTGATATTGCCGTGATTGAGTGCAATTGTGAATGTATGAGCGTGGAACGCCCCGAGGGACGGCGCGGTTATGTTTCGGCCGTCAATTCATTCCATTCTGAGAAAATGTCGAGGTATACCTGCCGGGATATTGATGACTGGAATGCAGAAGAACGGTATCAGACGATCGAAACGGCGTTTCGTTCGGAAGAAACACGGGATGACGGATTTGCAGAGCGGCTGCTGTCGGGGCGCTATGGTTTTATATGCCAGTATGACCGCAGCACGGGGAAGGACACGGTATGGTCGGCTGTCTATGATTTGGAGACGTTGGAAATCCGGCGCTGTGAGGGAAATCCTTCCAGGAAAAAATTCAGGCAGGATACGCGTTTCCTGTTTTCAGGACAGTAACGGCAAGACAAAAAACCGGATCGGAAAATAGTCTAAAGGTTTAAGAAGATGCTGCGCCGGGGCTTTAAGGAATCTTTTTAGCCCCGGCGCAGACGTCATTTTAGAAATTTCTCCTTTGGGTTCAGGCATCCTGGCCGTTTTTATAGGCCGTTCCCCAGGCCACCATGGAATCCAGAATCGGTTTCAGGCTGTAACCCGTCTCCGTAAGGGAGTATTCCACCTTGGGCGGCACCTCGGCATAGACTTTGCGGTTAATAAGCCCTGCGCTTTCCATGGCGCGCAGATTGCTGGTTAAAACCTTCTGGGTAATACCGGTGACGGAACGCATCAGTTCATTGAAACGTTTTGTGCCGGTCAGTAAATCGCGTATAATGAGTACCTTCCATTTTTCGCCGATGAGCTGCAGCGTCATCTCCACCGGGCAGTCGGGATAATTTTTAGTTGAATCCATATGTACATCAGCCTCCTTAATGACCGTATATGACCGCAATGACAGTATCAAAACAGCTATACATCTTATTTGAATGATATATTATAATTTTATACTATTAAAGCAGGATTTTCAACTTGAACAGAAAAAAATATGAGGACTCAGAGAATGAATCACATTTTAATCGTGGAAGATGACAGGGAAATTGCAGAGAATTTATTGTTCCTCCTGGGAAAAGAAGGTTTTTTAGCCGAGTCGGCTGCAACCAGGGAGGAAGCGCTTGATAAAATCGGGAGGAAACGTTTTGATTTGATTTTAATGGATGTCATGCTGCCTGACGGAAACGGGTATTCTCTCTGTACGACAATAAAAAGAGAAACGGATATACCGGTTATCTTCCTGACGGCGATGGGGGATGAGGGCAGCATTGTCACGGGCTTTGACTTGGGCGCGGATGATTATATTGCAAAACCGTTCAAACCGCTGGAACTGATTTCACGCGTGAAAAATACGCTCCGAAGGAGTGGGAAAAGCCGCTCCCTGTTTCTGATTGACGGTCTGGAGGTGGATACCGTAAAAGGCATTGTCAGGAGAAATGGAAAGGAGATTATGCTGTCCGCGCTGGAATACAGGCTTCTGCTTGTCTTTTTAAACAGACAGGGGGAGGTCCTGTCCAGGATGAGACTGCTGGAGGAAATATGGGACATTGCCGGTGACTATGTGAATGATAACACGCTCACCGTTTATATCAAGCGCCTTCGGGAAAAGATAGAGGAAGATCCGGCCAATCCGGGGATTATTGTGACGGTCCGCGGAAGAGGCTACAGAGTCGGAGAATGAGGATGAAACTGTTAAGAAATCAGGAATTAAAGGTGTTTGGGTTGTTTTACCTGTTGTTTTCCGTGGCGGCATCGGCAACGGCCGCAGTGTGGAACCCGTTTTTTGCCTTGTATGTGGCGGGAGTATGTCTGGCGGGGGGAATGATTTTTCTGTGCTTTACGAAGAAAAGATATGACCGTCTGACCGGGCTGGCCTCCGAACTGGATGAAATCCTGCATGGGGAAGGCGGGATTTCCATGCTTCCCGATCAGGAGGGGGAACTGGCGGTTCTTGGAAGCAAAATCTATAAGATGACGGTCCGTCTTCAGGACCAGGCGGAAGAACTGGGGAGGGAGAAGGTTTTTCTCCAGGCTTCCTTAGAAGATATTTCCCATCAGGTGAAAACGCCTCTGACCTCGATCCGTATGCTTCTGAAACGGATCAGGGAAACATCGGATGAGGAGGAAAAGCTTAAGTCATTTTACGGCATAGACCGACTTCTGACAAGGACGGAGCGGCTGATTGCAACGCTCCTTAAAATAGCGAGGCTGGAGTCCGGGACTCTGGAGTTAAAAAGAGAACCGGTATCTGTTTCAGAGCTTCTTAAAAGGGCCCTGGAACCTCTGGAAATACCGATGGAATTGAAAGGCCAGAACCTGCTCACGGAGGGAAGAGGAACCTCCTCCTATACGGGGGATTTGCTGTGGTCCGCCGAGGCTCTGGGAAATATCCTGAAAAACTGTGTGGAACACACGCCGGAGGGCGGAAACATTGCGATCTGTGTGGATGAGAACCCTGTCTATACACAGATTCGGATCAGAGACAGCGGGGAAGGTTTTGCAGAGGAGGATCTAAGCCATCTTTTCGAGCGCTTTTACAGAGGAAAGAACATCCCGCAGGATGGCGCAGGAATTGGTCTGGCGCTGGCCGCCATGATAATACGGGAGCAGAATGGAACAATCAGGGCGGCCAATGCAAAGGGCGGCGGCGCTGAATTTGATATCAGGTTTTATAAGGGAGTGGTGTGAGACTCCCTTTTTCTGATCGGGAACCGGAATGTGACAATATTGTTATAACAGATTCACCGGACTGTCACCGGGCTTCAGGTATAATACCTGTATCTGCATGGCAGATATTAAGATTTTGCCTGCGCATGGCGGCAGAGACAGGAGGAATGAATGGAAATACTGAAAGCGGAACATCTGTGTAAGGAATACGGAAAAGGCGGAAACAGGGTGGAGGCCCTGAAGGACGTCAATTTCTCCGTGGAAACAGGGGAATTTGTGGCAGTGATAGGACAGTCCGGTTCGGGGAAGTCTACGCTTCTTCACCTGGCCGGAGGAGTGGATTTGCCCTCTTCCGGACATATCTATGTGGACGGCTGTGATATCTATTCAAAAAGCAGAAAGGAGCTGGCAATATTCAGACGCAGACAGGTGGGGCTGATTTACCAGTTTTACAACCTGATACCGGTGCTGAATGTGGCGGATAATATGACCCTCCCCGTAAAGCTGGACGGACAGAAGGTAAATAAGGCGCGCCTGGAGGAGCTTTTGGAGATTCTGAACCTGAAGGATCGCGCCCGTCATCTGCCGGGCCAGCTCTCAGGAGGACAGCAGCAGAGAGTGGCAATCGGCCGGGCGCTTATGAATGCCCCGGCCCTTGTCCTGGCCGATGAACCGACGGGGAACCTGGACAGCGTGAACAGCCAGGAAATTATGGAGCTGTTTAAATACTCCAATAAAAAGTACCGTCAAACGATGATTGTCATCACGCACGATGAACAGATTGCGCTGCAGGCGGATCGGATTATCCGGCTGGAGGACGGCAGGATTGTTTCCGACAGCCGGAACAGGCCGGCTGTACTCAGAAGCTCCGGAACGGCCGGGAAACGGAGGGAAGAGTGATATGCTTTGGAAAGAATATTCAAGGAATTACTTAAAACACAACAGAGCTTCCAGCTTATCCGTCATGGCGGCATCCTTCGTGGCATCCCTCTTTATCTCCTTTATCACGGTATTATTTTACAATATGCGGGTGGATCAGATTAGAAGGGCGGTGACGGAAGGCAGGGAACAGGAGGCGGCACAGCTTACGCTGCTGACCTGGCTTTATATTGCCGTGATGCTTCTTGTATGCACGGCGATGGCGCTTGTGCTGTACCATGCATTTGTCATGGGGGCAAATGAGAGGCTGCATCAGCTCGGGATTCTGCAAAGTGTGGGAGCCACGCCGGGTCAGATACGCATCTGTATATTTCAGGAGGCTCTTGCGCTCAGTTTCTTTCCGGTACTTATAGGCATCGCTGCCGGTGTCGGGCTGACGGTCCTTTTTTTCGGGCTGGCGGTAAGATTAACAGAACCTCTGGGGATTGAACCGTCGATATTTGTATATCACCCCCTGCTTTTTATTGTGACGTTTGCAGTCTGTGCGGCCACGGTTCTGGCGGCCGGAGCAAGGGGGGCTGTGAAACTGGGCAGAATCAGCACCCTGGATGCAATCAGCGGAGGAAGGGAGCATTCCGATGGTAATATACCCGTTTATCTGCACGTTCCGAAGCTGTTTGGCATCGAATGGGAGATTGCGGGAAAATCATTATATTTACGCCGCAGGGCCTATAGAACATCGTTTATTTCCCTGACCCTTTCCTTTTTTACCTTCGGGATATTTTTGAATTTCTGGGTTCTGTCCGGAGTCAGCACTCAGCAAACGTATTTCGAGCGGTTCAGGAATGTCTGGGATTTGATGGTGACATTAGAAAAAAAGCCGGGAACGGACGGCGGCCTCCTGGACGATATCCGCAAAATCACCGAAATTTCGGAATGTACCGCATACCGGAAACTGCAGGGCCGCACCCTTATTGGGGAGGATATGCTGGCGGATGAACTTAAGGGGGCAGGAGGCATTGAGGCGCTTAAGGATACGGGAATCACTAAAAGAGGAGGGGAATACCTGGTGGAGACTCCGATTGTGGTTCTGGATGACGAGAGTTTTGAGGCGTTTTTGAAGGAAACGGGAATTGACGATCCGCATGCGGAAACCGTAACTGTAAATAAAATCTGGGATAATATCAACAGCCATTTCAGGGAGCAAACGTACCTTCCGTTTCTAACTCCGGAAAGTAACTATATTAACGTATGGAGCAAAACGGAAGAACTTCGGGAAAACGGCGGCGAAGGAAGGATGGATGAAAGCGGGGCGCTTCGGCTGGAACTTGGCGCGTTCGCGGAAAAAGGGCCGGATTTGAGGGAGGAATTTGAGGATTTCTCACTTGTCCAGATTGTGCCGGAACGCGTATACCAAACAAAACTGGCGTCTGTTTTTCCCGATGACGGAATGTACTTCAAAATCAGAGCCGTTTCAGAGGAGAAAATCGGGACGGCCGAAGAAAAACTGGCCGGTCTGCTCGATGGAAAGTATGAGTACCATCTGGAGAACAGAAAGACGGAAGAAGCATTTGAGGAAAAGGTCCGGGAGGGATATAAAATCCTGGTGGGAACCCTGTGCGGCCTGCTGGCATTTGTGGGAATTGTAAATGTATTTGCCAATACACTCGGAGGCATCTATATGAGGAGACGGGAGTTTGCCAGATACCTGTCGGTGGGATTTACTCCGGGAAACCTGGCCAAAGTCCTGGCAGTCGAAAGCTGCATCACGGCGTTGGGGCCGATCCTTATAAGCCTTCCCTTCCAAATTATGTTTGTCATTTTCTCGGTAAATGCAAGCAAACTCCGGTACAGCGATTACCTGCCGGTGATGCCCCTGCTGCCGATGGCTGCGTTTGCAGGAGCTGTTTTTCTGTCGGTCGGAGCGGCCTATTATATGGCGGGAAGAAAAATAGAAGGGCTGAATATTGTGGAAGGTTTAAAGGACGATACGATGTTCTGAGAAGTGATTGCCTGTGAACAGTAACACGCTCTCTGCCTGCAGAGTCTTTACGTTCCGTAAGCTTGCTATCTTTCACATAAGATGATAAAATATCGGTAGTTAAATATTACCTTACACATTGTATGTGTTTCGCTTCCCTGCAT